>CAYHFH010000006.1:0-18251 GCA_964355865.1 uncultured Gammaproteobacteria bacterium | reverse complement strand
ACAGAATCTTCATCTGGTGCGTAGTGTCCGCTTTCATTATCAATCGCAACTATAATGTTATGTTGGATGTTCATCATGCCTGCCGCAATTACTTCTTTACCATGAACCAATTCAGGGTGATGCATTTGGCTTGTTGGCCTGGGATGCTCAGAAAATCTTACCTCTCCATCGGGCGTTACCGTATATATATATGAACCATCAGGTAGTATTCGCGGCCAACCTCGTCCTTTATTAAGCACCCAACGTCTCTCTCCTGTATCGGGATATGGTAATTCGTTAGGTTCGTATGTATGTGCTGATTTTAATCGATAAAATATAACTTCAGGTTTTATTGACATAATCGCTGCATTTTACCTGAAAATATTATTTTTTCCAACAAACTCTGCACCGGGCTTCAAAGGTAGCATCGGCGAGGTTGGCGATAAATGCCGGGTCCGGCTCGAGTGCATTGGCCTTTGAATTCACTGCTCCCACGCGTTTGTGATAAACAGCCTCAGCCCCGCACATCATACAGATAGAGGAAAGCTTGGTCACTTTATCGGCCATAGCCATGAGGTCTGGAACGGGAGTAAATGGCTGTCGATCGAAAGTGAGCGCAAGTCCCGTGACAATCACCTGTTTACCCTGCGAGAGGAGCGTTTCTACCACGCCGATGAGCCCTACGCCCAAGTGTTGCGCTTCATCAATGCCGACGATGTCAGTATCTTTGGCGACTAAGGGAAGAATATCTTTGGCAGATTTGACCATGGCGCTATCAAACGTGAGACCCGCATGGGAGTAGAGTTTAGCATCGCGACCGTAGCGTATATCACTATCCGGTTTAAACACCTGCACCTTTTTCTTGCCGATGGTTGCCCGTTTGACCTGACGGATAAGCTCTTCGGTCTTGCCGCAATACATGGGGCCGGCTATCACCTCAAGAAACCCAAGTTTTGATTTCATGTCCATATTCTACGCCCTCATTTTTCATAAATGAAGAAGGAAAATAACGATCACAAAATTATGCTCGAGCATAATTTTGTGATGATAGGGTTTGATAGAATTGACAGGGAGATCATTCGGGTATATTTTTATAATAAACACAAAAATATATCTATGGCAGAAACGATCGATGAACAGGTTTCGGTAAATCTTTTATTTAATCATCTCAAGCGGTCATCGGCTCCGACGTCTCTTTACTGGCGGGGCCGGCGGTACACGATTACCCAGATAGGACTCCACCACATCGTGCGGGAAGGACGAACACTGCTGCACATTTTTTCGGTGACGGATGGGACAGCCGCCTTCAAACTGGAGCTTAATGCAGAAACGCTGTCGTGGAAGCTGCTGGAGATTGAAGGCGCTTTATGAAATCCCCAATTCACAATACACAATATCCAACGGTGTATGAAGAATTTTATAAAAATCTTTTTCTTTATTGTTTATTGGATATTGGTTATTGAAATTGTATGTTCAATTCCTCTCCTCCCACACTCATGCATATTGATCTCAATTCCTGTTTTGCCACCATCGAACAGCAGGCCAATCCGCTTCTTCGCGGAAAACCAATCGTTGTCGCGGCCTATACGATCGGCAGAGGGTGTATTTTAGCGGCGTCTGTGGAAGCTAAACGTCTCGGAATCAAAACGGGCATGCGCGTTGGTGAAGGCAAAGCACTGTATCCGCATCTCGTAGTCCTTGCTCCGGACCCGGAGAAGTACCGGTGGGTGAATCGAAAACTTTACACACTTCTTTCTTCTTATACGTCGCATCTTTCCGTCGAGTCTATAGATGAGATGGTCATGGATGTAGCAAGAACACCAGCATTAGAGCGTCACATCAAAGAATTGACAGGGCCTGGCCCTGTCAATAATGCTATGATTTTTATTGGTAAAAATATCAAGAAACGAATTAAAGAAGAGATCGGCGAGTGGCTTACGGTGTCCATCGGTATCGCGCCGAATCGATATTTGGCGAAGGTAGCTTCGGGGCTTCATAAGCCGGATGGGATGGACGTCATAACGCAAGAAAACATTGAAGAAATCCTTGCAGGACTTCAGCTTGAGGATTTGTGCGGTATCAAGGATGGTAACGCCGCGAGACTACGAATTGCCGGAATAGGTACACCGGTGGAATTCTCCCGAGCTTCTGCAGTTGCTCTTGTTGCTGCTTTTCATAGTAAGATGGGTTGGAGTTGGTGGCAGCGGCTCCACGGATACGAGGATGGGGTGATGTATAAGGCATTTGATCAATCGAAAGATATCCAAAAGACATTCGGCCAGTCATTTGCCTTGGGCACTTCGCGTCTTCCCAGTGACCCGGAGGTCACCAAAATCATGACACAACTTATCGTGAAGATGGGCCGGAGACTCCGCAGTGCCGGGTTTGTTGCGCATGGGATAACTGTGTCACTTCTGTTTACAGACTATTCTCATTGGACGAAAGCGAAGGCGGCATCAGAGCCGCTTTTTGCGGATGCGGATTTTTTAAGCAGAGCCAAAGATCTTTTTGGGTTGGCGCCAAACAAACCGGTTCGGATTGTAGCGGTAACCAGCTTTAATCTGATGCCACGCGGGGCCGGGCAGATGGGGCTATGGAATACTGATGAAAAGAAATGGAAAATCACGGATGCGATCGATGCCATCGCCGACCGGTGGGGAGAGTTTTCGGTGACGCCCGCCACCATGCTTGGTATGGAGCAAAAAGTACAGGACCGCATTGCGTTCGGAAAAGTGTAAAAATTGTAAAAAATGTTATAACATAGCCATACGATAGTGATCTATGAGTACAACACCCGAAGAATATTCACCAGAAAAATTCATTGAGATGTATCGGCAATTGCCGCAGGGTGAGTTGACGATGGATCAATTGCCCGAACCATTACGTGAAGAGATCTTAGTTCGAGGATTGAATATGTTAATAAATGATAATGTTTTGACCACTCGTGGAGTATTATATTTATTAGTAACAGAAGTTTGGAGCCCTGGGATTGGGCCAAGTTTATAAAGTGTGGAATTTGCTATCTTGACGGGAGGACAACGCGTGCAGTACTGTAGATCTACAATTTAATATATCAAGAGTGACGGGGAGTGAACTCACACGATGAACCGTCCAGCAACCGATCCCGAGCTTGTCGAGACACGGTGCTCCCATGAGCCCGCTGAAGGCGGAATGATAGGTCCAAATAATAGTTCATTTGGAAAAAGAAACATACTCACCTTCGGGTGAGTTTTTTGTTTTTCCGAAAGAAAGAAGATATATGATTACGTTTTTTACGTCCGAATCGGTGGCTTCCGGACATCCGGATAAAATCTGCGATCAGATTTCCGACGCGATTGTGGACGCAGCTCTGACGGTTGATCCAAAATCGCGGGTAGCCGTAGAGACCTTGGTGACGACCAATCGTATTGTGCTTGCGGGCGAAGTGACGTGTCCCAAAAAACTTCCGTACGAAGATATTGCACGGCGGGTGGTCCATGGTTTGGGATACACGAACGGAATCTATAATTTTTCGCATCACTCACCGATGTCCCTATACATCCATGAGCAGTCGCCGGATATCGCCCAGGGGGTTGACACAGGCGGCGCCGGGGATCAGGGCATGATGTTTGGCTACGCGTGCCGGGAAACTCCGGAGTTTATGCCACTCCCGATTATTCTTGCCCATCGGCTCGTTGAACGCATGGACCAGGCGCGGGAGAAAAAGATAATGCCGTTTCTTCGTCCGGATGGGAAAAGCGAAGTGAAAGTAGGATATGAAAAGGGAAAACCTGTGATGGTCGATCATGTGGTCATCGCGGTGCCGCATGATCCGAAGGTGTCGCAAATACAGGCTAAAAAAGACATCATCCGTCAGGTGATCCGGCCGGTGTTGAAAAAATATGGATATGCCGTGCCGAACGATGATTTCATCATTATTAATGGCACCGGTAAATGGGAAATCGGCGGGCCTGCCTCCGATACCGGAGTCACGGGAAGAAAAATCATCGTGGATACGTATGGCGCATATGCCCGTCACGGCGGTGGGTGCTTCTCGGGCAAGGATCCAACCAAAGTGGACCGGAGCGCGGCATATGCCTGCCGGTATATCGCCAAAAATGTCGTAGCGGCGGGCCTTGCTGATCGGGCAGAAGTGCGGGTCGCCTACGTGATCGGATGCCGCGATCCGATTGCCAAAGCCGTTGAATGTTTCGGGACGGAAAAAAGGTCCATCAAGAACATTGAGGATTTTGCGTGGAAGCTCCTTGATTTATCCGTACCGGGAATTCTTGAAGGATTATCGTTGCGTAAACCTATCTATCAACAGACAGCGCGGTACGGCCATTTCGGTCGTGATGGATTTCCGTGGGAACGGGTAGTATCCTCCTTCGCATAAAGCTATGGAGGATATCCCGCGAAGCCTAAATAGTCTTTTTTGGCGAAGTGGGATACAATGACAAGCGATGAGTGATTATCGGCCATTGGCAGAGATTTTACGGCCCAAAACTCTTGACGAGGTCGTAGGGCAAGAGCATCTCGTTGGCCGGGAGGGCATCATCCGGAAGATGTTGGGGAGCACGTTTCTCCCTTCCATGATTTTCTGGGGGCCTCCGGGATCGGGGAAAACGAGCCTCGCGTTTCTTTTAGCAACGCTCTCCAACGCGCATTTCATCGCCAAATCCGCCGTAACCTCGTCTCTTGCAGAAGTCCGTACCGTCATTAAAGAAGCTCAGACGCTTCTTGATACGACGGGGCAGCGGACCGTTTTTTTCCTTGATGAAATTCACCGGTTTAATAAAGCCCAACAGGATGCGCTTCTGCCGCATGTCGAGCATGGCACCGTCATCTTTATTGGGGCCACAACCGAGAACCCTTCCTTTGAAGTGATTTCGCCGCTTCTGTCCCGATGCCGCGTATTGGTCCTCAAACCGCTTGCGGATGACGATTTGAACGCGATTATCGACAGGGGACTCAAGTTTCTTAAACGGAAAATTGCGGGCGACGCGAGGGTCTTTCTCAAAGATGTGGCCAATGGTGACGGCAGGGCTCTTTTGACCATCTTGGAAATTGCAGCAAGTCTGACAGGGCCAGGCCCTGTCACATTGACTGTAGGACATATTGAAGAAGCCGCCCAAAAGAAAATGCTGCAGTATGATCAATCCGGTGAGGAGCACTACAATACGATCAGTGCATTTATTAAATCGATGCGGGCAAGCGATATAGACGCGGCACTGTATTATCTCGCCCGAATGGTCGCAGCAGGCGAAGACCCGCTTTTCATCGCCCGCCGGATGGTGATTTTTGCGTCCGAAGATATTGGACTTGCCCAACCTACCGCCCTTGTGGTGGCCAACGCAGTGTTTGACGGATGTCATAAGGTCGGATATCCGGAGGCTCAGATACTTCTCGCCCATGGCGTCAGTTATTTGGCACAAGCCAAAAAAGACCGGAGTGCGTACGACGCTTTTTTCGCGGCTCTAGCCGACGTCAAACAGTACGGCAATCTGCCCATTCCGCTCATGATCCGTAATGCGCCGACCAAGCTCATGAAAGATTTGGATTATGGGAAGGGCTACCAGAAGTATACGACAGAGAGCTTGCTGCCGGAGAAGATAAAGGGGAAGAAGTATTATTGTCCAAATCCTAAATCCTAATATCTAAATCCTAAACAAACTCAAATGATTAAAGTTCCAAATTCAAAACGTTTAGAATTTTGATATTTTAGTTTTGATATTGTTTTGGATTTGGTGCTTAGGATTTGGAATTTTGAGTGAACCGACCGAAGCCCGCCTGCGTTTGGACTTCGGCGGGCGAGGGAGGTGAACGAGCTATGGATATTCAAATTGGGAAGGTGACGCATTATTATGACAAAATATCTGTCGCGGTTATCGAAGTCATGAATCAGCCACTTAAAGTCGGTGATACGGTTAAAATTTCCGGTCATGATAATGAATTTGTTCAGAAGATTACCTCTCTCCAGATAGAACACGATCAGGTGGCCCAAGTGGCTGTCGGGGAGACTTGCGGCATGAAAGTAGACCAACCGATCAAGGCTGGCGACATGCTATACTTGATGGGGTCATGAAAACAGCATTATCAGCGGGCGGGGTCATCATATGCTCCGATCATAACGAATGGTATGTCCTTATGTTAAAGGACATGAATGGTACATGGACCTTCCCTAAAGGGATGATCGAAAAAGGGGAAACTCCTACCGTCGCCGCAGCACGGGAAATACAGGAAGAAGTGGGCATTTCCGGTCTTACCTACCTCCATTCGCTTCCCACGATTCAGTATATATATAAACGCAACGGCCTCGTTAAAAAAGTTGTTCATTATTTTGTCTATCAATCAAAAATTCTCGTAGAACCCAAGGTGCAAAAAGAAGAAGGAATTCATGAAGCCAAGTGGGTACGAATTGATGAAGCGATCAATATCATAGGATACAGGGAAACGAATGTAAGATTATTAGAAGAGACGAAACAACATTTATTGTCATGCCGGACTTGATCCGGCATCCAGCTTATTATACTCTGGATTCCCGCGTACGCGGGAATGACATTAATACGCTATATGGAAGTGGAAAATGCACCGGATGTGAGTAAAATCATGCGCCTGATCCTCAAACGGACGCCGTTTGAACACGTGAAAGCAGCTCAGATAACCTGCATGCGAAGTACCGGTGCCACAAGCCGCGCATATGCCCGCATATGGAGTTTCCCCAAAATTTGGCAAAAAGCGTTATCGCATCCGCCCCATTATGTCATTGAAGTTCTTGCTCATCATTTTGATAAACTGCCCGATGACGATAAAATCCGCACGATCATCCATGAGCTTATGCACATCCCGAAAAATTTCTCCGGAGCGCTCGTCCCGCATCATGGGAGATATCATCGGATAGACCGAAGGACCGTGGAAAAATTATTTCAGGTTTACAAAGACTCGGGGAGGTAAATTATCCAATTCTCAAATTATCCAATAGTCAAATAATCCAATAAAGAAGTTCCTTATTGGATAATTGGATAATTAGTTGATTGGATAATTGGATAATTCATGATTGTATTACTCCATGGTGATCATATCGTCTCCTCCCGAGTCGATCTCACGCGGCGTATTGAGGAAGCCAAAAGTCACGGCAAAGAGATTAGACAGTTAGATGGCAACACAATCGATGCGCCCGGTCTCACGCAAGCACTTGAGTCCTCGTCGCTTTTTGGAGGATTAGTGTTGGTCGTGGTCGAAGGATTGCTCACAAAACTTGGGAAAAAAGAGAAGCAAGCGATTCAGCTTACCGATATCATCAAACGGTCAGGAGAAACCGGCGATATCATCCTCTGGGAAGGCAAAGAAATTGGGAAAATCCTGACAGGATTGCTGGGCGCGAAAGTATCTGTCCAATTATTTAAAACTCCCGTCGTTATTTTTAAACTTCTGGATGGTGTTGCTCCGGGGCGGACCCCCGCGCTATTATCACTTCTGGGTGAGGCGCTTGCTGTGGACGCCGCTGAACTTATTTTTACACTCCTCGTCCGGCGTCTGCGGCAGCTTATCCAACTGCGTGACGGCGTGACGCCGGATGGACTCCAGGGCTGGCAATCCGCGCGTTTGACAAGCCAAGCCAAGTTGTTTACCATGGATAAACTTCTCTCTATGGAGAAAAATCTTCTCCACATCGACATCTCCATAAAAACCGGCTCCTCGCCGTTTCTCCTCGCACAACAGCTTGAGTTATTTTTGATAGATTTGTAATTCACTAATTATGAATGTCGATCTTAAAATATTTAAAGATTACGATATCCGAGGCACATACCCCAATCAGATAAACGCTGAAGTGATGACTGCTATTGCTCATTCCCTTGTTCGAAAGTTTAAGCCAAAAACTGTGGCCATCATCCGTGACATGAGACTCTCCGGCGAAGAATTACGAAATGCCTTTGTTGACACGTTTACTTCTTTAGGAGTTGCTGTGAATGATGTAGGTATTTCCGGAACAGAAATGCAATATTTTGTGGCAGGAACGAAACCGTATGATTTGGTGCTTATGATATCTGCTTCTCATAATCCACCGGAATATAATGGATTGAAAGTTGTAAAAAAAGGCCCGATTGCCGTTACCAGCGAAAGCGGAATGTATGATGTCCGTGATTTGATTGCCCAAGGCCCCTTACCATCAACTTCCATAAAAGGAGTTTTAACCTCTGTGGACTATGTTAAGGAATGGCGTGAAAAAGTACTTTCTCTTGTTGATATTTCAATATTTAAGCCACTCTCTGTTGTAGTGGACGCAGGGAATGGTATGGCTGGTAAACTCGTTCCATTCGTTTTTGATGGTCTTCCCTTTCAACTCACTGCAATGTATATGGATCTTGATGGGAGTTTCCCCAATCATGTACCTAATCCGCTTATCGAATCAAATACTGCTGATCTAAAAAAGAAGATATTGGAAATAGGGGGTGATGTTGGCTTGACGTTTGACGGTGATGCCGACCGGATGTTTCTCATAGATGATAAAGGACGTATGGTGTCCGGTACGATCACCACCGCACTTCTTGCTCGATACTTTTTGAAAAAACATCCAGGAGAACTCATTCTTTATAACGCAATTTGTGGAAGAATCGTGCCGCAGATTGTGGAAAAGTATGGTGGGAAAAGTAAACGTGTACGTGTTGGACATAGTTATATCAAAACATATATGCGAGAGACCGGTGCAATATTCGCCGGTGAACATTCGGGTCATTATTATTACCGTGATTTCTTTGCAGCTGAAAGCGGAGTTTTGACGGCATTATTAGTACTTTCCCTTTTATCTATTGAAGGAAAAAAATTATCTACATTAGTCGACGAACTGGATGTTTATCCTGCAAGCGGAGAAATTAACTTCACGGTATCGGATATTCCTTCCGTTGTTGCTCAAATAAAAAATGGTTTTCCGGAGGCTGATTCCATTGATGAACTTGACGGTATAAGCGTATGGTACAAAGAGTATTGGTTTAACATCAGGGCCTCGAAAACTGAACCATTACTCCGCCTGAATGTAGAGGCGGATACAAAGGATATTTTGCTATTGAAAACAAAAGAGCTCGTGACAAAAATAGAATCGTTGGGTGGTAAGAGAAAGGAGTAATTATGGCAGGAGGATTTGATCCGAAAACATTTATTACAATGCCGTTCCAAAAACGGGTTGAGAAACCGTGGGGGTATGAGATTATTTATACGCCGGATGATGCACCAGCTACGGGCAAGATTCTGCATGTCAATGCCGGGAAACGGCTGAGCCTCCAATACCATGATGTGAAACGGGAAACATTATGCCTCATAAACGGACAGGGAAATATTACGCTCAGCAATGAACGCGACGAAACGGTTGAAATTCCCATGGAATTATATAAGGGGTATCATGTGACGTCAGGTCAGGTGCATCGTGTGACGGCAATGACGGATATGGATTTTATCGAAGCATCAACACCAGAGCTGGGTAACACGTTCCGTCTTCAGGATGACAATAACAGGCCAACGGAGACGGAAAGCTTACGGAAAGAAGATAACCGTGGATGGAATACTGGTTCGAAATAAAGGAGGATCATTATGAATGTTAATTTTGATTTCGTTCCAAAACATTATGCATCACGCACGCACGAAAAGATGCAGGAAGTGCTCATGGATCCGGCTGGAAAAGGTCCGGCAATTCACTACTACATGATCCGAGGTGGCGTGGATCAGAAAAATATTACGGTTTGGGAGCCGGGAACGGTAAGCCGCGAATATATTAAAACGTATGGCCACTATCATGTGGGGAAACTGGATGAAACCTATTGGATACTTTTTGGTGAGGGGGTGGCGCTGCTACAAAAACTCGCTCTGGATGCCCAGGGAGTCATGATACCTGACGTGGTCGAAGAGTTTAAGGCAGTCCGGGTAAAAACCGGGGATAGCGTCTATATGCCGGAAGGCTATGGACATCTCGTGGCCAATGTAGGATCGACGTATTTCGTGACGGCCGATGACAGTCCGGTCAACTTTGATGAAACGAACGCCGTGAGTATGCCCGGACACGCCGATTATGAGCCGGTCAAAAAGATGCAGGGATTTGCGTATTATGTGGTGGAACATGAAGGAAAACCCGCACTCAAGAAAAATGATCACTATACAGAAATTAAAAAAACTGATTTCGGCGGATTACTCGTGCTCTGATACTTGCGCCACATCTCCGTATCCCGCATACTAGATATATGCCACCGAAATTTGTTGTTTGGTTTAATGAAGTAGACAAAGAGGACATCCCGCTTGTGGGTGGGAAGGGCGCCAATCTGGGTGAGATGACCAAAGCAGGGTTTCCAGTGCCTGGAGGTTTTATTGTCACATCCGCGGTCTATAAACATTTTCTCGACGTCACCCACCTTCGCTCTAAAATCGAGTCGGCACTGCATAATCTCAATGTAAGCGACAGTAAGACCCTTGATTCGGTTTCCAAAACCGTCCGGGAGCTTATCACCGGGTCCGAATTCCCCCGGGAAATCGCCAATGAAGTCATTACGGCATATTTCAAGCTTGATGAAGGATTGGTCAAGCACGCGCATGTGGCTGTACGCTCGTCTGCGACAGCCGAGGATCTGCAGGGAGCCTCCTTTGCCGGGCAACAGGAAACGTACCTTAATGTATATGGCGAGGCTAACCTCATTGAGAAGATCAAAGAAGCTTGGGCTTCGCTTTTTACGGCGCGAGCTATATTTTACCGGGCGACAAATAAGTTCGATCATTTCAGAGTCGCCATAGCTATTCCGGTACAGAGGATGATTGAGTCGGCTGCCTCCGGTATCATGTTTACGATCGATCCGGTGACGAACGATAAGCGCGTCATCGTGATTGAAGCGATTCATGGCTTGGGCGAGATGATCGTGCAAGGAGCCGTGACCCCCGACCATTACGAAGTGGATAAAGCCACGTTTACGATCAAAATGAAAACCGTTAAAACACAGGAAAAAAAGATGGTCAAAAAAGGAAATGGCAATGAAATACAAAGTATCAGCAAAAAAGATGGTTCGAAACAAAAAATAAGCGATACGCAGATTGTGGCTCTTGCCAAAATTGCCAAAAAGCTTGAAGAACATTATTTTTTTCCGCAGGACAGCGAATGGGCAATAGAGAAAGATAAGATCTATATTGTGCAAACGAGGCCTGTGACGACGACGGGAACACAAGTCAAAAGTCAAAAGTCAAATGTCAAAAGTGAAGTTATCCTACAGGGCGACCCTGCTAGCCCGGGAATGGCGAGCGGTCCGGTGAAAATCCTTTCTTCTCCCAAAGAAATCCATAAGGTTATGGCCGGAGACGTATTGGTCGCCGAGATGACCAATCCGGATTATGTCCCTGCTATGCGTAAAGCAGTCGCTATCCTTACCGAACGCGGAGGACGCACGAGCCACGCGGCAATTGTCTCGCGGGAACTTGGCATCCCTGCCGTCGTTGGGGCTAAAGGCGCCAAAAAGCTAGTGAAAGACGGCATGGTGATCACGGTCAACGGAAGTACGGGAGAAGTGTTCCGGGGGGCATTGATGCCCAGTAGTAAGCAGCTAGTAGTAAGTAGTAAGCAGGATGTACGAAAATTTATTAAAACGGCGACGAAGGTGTATGTCAATCTTGCTGAACCCAGCCGCGCCAAAGAAGTTTCGAAGTTGAACGTGGATGGTGTTGGGCTACTTCGCGCAGAGTTTATGATGGCAGGGATCGGCACACATCCGAAAAAGTTTATTGAAGATAAAAAACAAGAACTGTTTGTGTCTCAGCTCTCCGAAGGTATGGGGCAAATCTGTGAGGCGTTTGCGCCCAGACCCGTCATCTACAGGGCTTCCGACTTCCGGACCAATGAGTTTAGAAATCTCAAAGGCGGCAAAGCATATGAGCCGGCCGAGGACAATCCGATGTTGGGGTTCCGCGGGGCTGCCCGTTACATCGCCGACCCTCGGGTCTTTGAGCTCGAACTTGAGGCGATCAAGGTTGTGCGTAATAAACGGGGACTCAAGAATTTGCACCTCATGATTCCCTTTGTCCGTTCTCCCCGCGAAATGCTGGAGGTAAAACAAATTGTGGCGGGCAATGGCCTGACGCGTTCATCGAATTTCAAATTATGGATGATGGTCGAAATTCCGACCAATGTCATCCTCATCGAGGATTATTTGGATATCGGGCTTGATGGTATTTCGTTTGGCTCCAACGATTTAACGATGCTTATCCTTGGAACCGATCGCGACAACAGCGAAGTCGCCCATGACTTCCGGGAAACCGATCCGGCCGTCATGTGGGCTTTTGAGCGGGTCATTAAGGCTTGTGTGAAGCGCGGAGTGACGACCTCCATGTGCGGACAGGCGCCATCCGATTATCCGGATCTTGTAGAAAAACTCGTTGAGTGGGGAGCGACCAGTGTATCCGTGAATGTCGATAGCATCGATAATGTACGGAGGACGATTGCCGATGCAGAAAAGAGGAGAGTCAATAAAGTCAAAAGTCTATAAAGTAAAAACGTTGCATTTCGACTTTCAGACTTTACGACTTTCTGACTTTATAGACTTAGTGCTTGTATGTCTACCAAAATCTACACCATCAACGCCCGGGAGATCCTCGATTCCCGCGGAAATCCGACCATTGAAACTATGGTGATTCTCGAAAGCGGTTACCGTGGGGTTGCCGCAGTTCCTGCCGGCACATCACTAGGTAAATATGAAGCGAAGGAGTTGCGCGACGGGGATCAGGCTAGGTTTTATGGCATGGGTGTATTAAATGCGGTCAAGACGGTCAATACGACCATAGCCTCGCGCCTTCGGGGAATGGACGCCCTAGACCAAACGGGGATAGATCAGACGATGATTGCCTTGGACGGCAAAGAGGATAAATCTAACCTTGGGGCCAATAGTATACTCAGTGTGTCGTTAAGTGTTGCTGCTGCAGCCGCTGCTGCGTCGCGCACCCCCCTCTATCGGTATCTGAATGCACTCTTTATTCCGCTGGTGCCGACGACCCTAGCAAAAATTCCGACACCGACGGTTAATGTCATAAATGGCGGCAAACATGGCGCCGGTAATTTAGACTTTCAGGAATTCCAGATTGTTCCGGCGAGTAATCGTAGTTTTAGTGACGCCCTCCGGCTTGCTGTAGAGGTTTATCAAAAACTCAAAGGGATACTCCAATACCGTAATACATCGACTGCTGTGGGGTATGAGGGTGGGTTTGCGCCGAATCTCTATACCAATATAGACGCGATGCAGCTTCTACAGGAAGCGGTGCGCGCGACGCCGTACCGGTTTGGTGTTGATGTATTTTTTGGGCTCGATGTGGCTTCCAGTCATTTTAAAACAGCCCGTGGATACCAGATAAAAGACAAAGAGACTCCCATGAGTCCCAAAGATTTTGTTGCCTACCTTGCCGAACTTCATAAAAATTACCGGCTCCTGATTCTTGAAGATCCACTTGATGAAGATGATTGGTCTGGTTGGATCGAATTGACGGCACAATTTGGATCTGAAGTGATGATCGTCGGAGATGACCTGCTTGCTACGAATCTCAAACGTCTCGAAAAGGCCATTGCGGAAAAGGCATGTACCACGATACTTTTGAAGCCCAATCAAATCGGAACCCTCACCGAATTTTTTCGGGTGGTCGCTATGGCCAAAAAAAATCATATCCAAACCATAGTTTCCCACAGAAGTGGAGAGACCAATGATTCGTTTATTGCCGATCTGGGGGTCGCGGTGCAGGCCGACTACGTCAAATTCGGCGGCCCCACGAGAGGCGAAAGAGTGGCAAAGTACAATAGACTTCTTCAGATTGAAAGTGAACTGTTCCCACAAAAATGAAACCTGTTGTCCTCATTGTTTTAGATGGTTGGGGTCTCGCGCCTCCCGGGCCCGGGAACGCCATAAGTCTTGCCAAGCTTGAAACCATGCCCTTCCTTTGGCACACGTATCCGCATACTCAACTTGCCGCATCCGGTGAAGTCGTCGGTCTGCCGTATGGCGAAGACGGGAATACAGAGACCGGCCACATTAATATCGGGGCCGGGCGCGTCGTGTATCAGGATCTTCCCCGGATCACCATGGCCGTAAAAGACGGAAGTTTTTTCACCAATGACGCGTTACTGGCTGCTGTAGCCCACGCGAGGACCAATCATTCAAACATTCATCTCATGGGATTGGTATCTGATGCCGGAGTTCATGCAAGCCGGGAGCATCTGTATGCACTGCTTGAACTCATAAAGAAGCAGCAATGTGAGAGTTCCGTTTTTATCCATGTATTTACTGATGGTAGAGATTCAACACCGACTTCCGGGCAGCGGTTTGTCGGGGAGCTCGAAGACCGCATGCGCGCTCTCGGGATAGGAAAGATCGCGACCGTCATGGGCCGGTATTTTGCTATGGATCGCGACCGCCGGTGGGATCGGACACAAAAAGCATATCGCGCTTTAACCGAAACTGACGGAGGGAATATTGTGGGTTCTGCAACCGCGGCAATTCGCGATTCATACGCGCGCCATGTGACTGATGAATTTATTGAGCCGGTCATCATAGCTGATCCGTCCGGCAATCCAAGTCCTCGGATACAGGATAATGATGCAGTGATCTGCTTTAATTTCCGGATTGACCGGCCGCGTCAATTGACCCGCGCCCTCGTTCTTGCGGACTTTGAAACCGTGCAACCGGCAACCGCTTTTGATCCCTATGCGGTAAAATATTATCACCGCCACACTGTAGCACCCGATGAGCGCGCCCATCCGTTTATCCGGTCAGTCGTGCGTAAAAACCTGTTCGTGGTCACCATGACCCAGTATGAGCCAAACCTACCGGTGAGCGTTGCGTTTCCTCCGCAAAAAGTATTTGCCCCGCTTGGGAGTGTATTTGCCGATCATAAAGTTCGCCAACTTCGTGTTTCAGAAACGGAGAAGGAACGTTTTGTCACCTACTATTTCAACGGCATGCGCGAAGTGGCCTATGAGATGGAAGACCGTTTGATTATTCCTTCTGTCAATGTGCCTACCTATGATCTGAAGCCGGAAATGGCGCTACCCGAGCTAACTGAGCAAGTATTGCACCGTATCGCCATTGGAGTGTATGGATTCATACTGATTAATATTGCCAATCCCGATATGGTGGCCCATACCGGTAATATCGCAGCAGCCATCAAAGCATGCGAAGTGACGGATTCCTGTTTGGGGTCCATAGTCAAGGCAGTTTTGGCTCAAGATGGCACTTGCGTCATCACAGCTGATCATGGTAACGTGGAAGAGATGCTTGGGGTCGGAGGAGAAATGGACACCGAGCATTCGACGTTTTCGGTTCCTTTTATTATGGTACATTCCTCGTTACAGGGGTATTCACAGGTTCTTCCCACCGGCAAATTGGGAGATATCGCTCCCACCATCCTCTCTCACATGCGTCTTCCCATTCCTCCGGAAATGACCGGTAAAAATTTATTACAGGATTTTTCTTTGTAAGAAAGGAACACTATGAAAACAACTATTTCTATCATCAAAGCAGATACCGGTTCCGTAGGTGGACATAATCGGCCGAGTAATGCCATGCTTGCGAAAGCTCAAGAACAAGTCGATGTTGCAGTCCAAAAAGGATTATTGAGTGATGCCCGTATTACATTCACCGGAGACGATATTGCGCTCCTTATGGTCCACAGCAAGGGTACGGACAATCCGGACATTCATAAACTCGCTTGGGATACCTTTGTAGCGACGACGGCCATCGCCAAATCTCAAGGTCTTTATGGCGCGGGACAGGATCTTCTCAAGGATGCATTTTCCGGGAATGTCCGCGGCATGGGACCGGGGTCGGCGGAAATCGAGCTCGAGGAACGCCCTGCTGAGCCTTTTGTAGTGTTTGCGGCAGATAAATGCGGACCGGGTGTATTTAATTACCCGCTCTTCGAAGCATTTGCCAATCCCTACCATAACGCAGGTCTTTTGCTCGCGCCGGAAATGCATGATGGATTTACATTCACCATCATGGACGTGAACAACGTGGATGCGGATAAAGTTATAACCCTTAAAGTTCCGTCGGATTACTATGATATTTGTACGCTACTGCGTGATCCCAATCATTATGTGATCGAAAGTGTCACCGAAAACGCGAGCGGGTTGCAGGCGGCGGCGTCATCGACAAGCAGACTTCATAATATTTCCGGTAAGTATGTGGGCAAGGATGATCCGGTGGCAATCGTGAGGACTCAAAAGACCTTTCCGTCTACCGGCGAAATTCTTTCTCCGTGGGCCCTTGCCCACTTTACGCTTGGAGATAACCGCGGGTCCCATCATGTCGCCGTCATGCCGGTGAAACAAAACAGTATTATCTCATTTTTTGACGGACCGACGATCGTGTCGGCGGCCGGATACTGTGTCCATGAAGGGAAGCTCACGGAGGCCGTGGATCTGTTCGATCAGCCGTTCTGGGATCTGATCCGGACAAAAGCGTCGGAAAAGACATTATCCATACGGGCGCAGGGCTTTTACGGTCCTGCGATGGCAGGGATGGATGAGCTCGAGTATACCGGTGTGGTCCAAAACCTCAAACGGTTGGGTGAGAAATTTGTCATACGGCAAAAATGAAATCAGACACGTTTCACAAAAACCCGGATCCTAAAATGCCTTCGAATCTCGATGACTATGAACGGGTCTATGAGTCATTTGAGTGGAAACAAGCACGGAAGGAAATAGATTGGTTTGATGGGGTAAAAATGAATGCCGCGTATAATGCGATAGACCGGCATACTCAGACATGGCGGAAAAACAAAATTGCCCTCTACTGGGAAGACGAAGACGGTTCTACAAAGCAATTCACGTTTACAGAGCTCTCCCTGTTTTCCAATAAAATGGGTAATATCCTCAAGGACTTTGGGGTCACCCGTGGACAACGTGTATTTATATTTCTTCCCAGGGTGCCGGAACTTTACGTAAGCTTTTTGGGGATTCTCAAGATTGGGGCAATAGCGGGGACCTTGTTTAGTGCGTTTCAGGAACAAGCCCTCGCGGACCGGCTTGGCAACAGTGATGCCGAAGTCGTGATCACGAATTCTGAGCTAAAAAAGCGGATTGATAAAGTCCGCAACAAATTACCCTCACTCAAACATATCATTACGGTCGATAGTGAAGATTTTGTCAAATCCATGGAACACGCCAGTGACGAACTTCATGTGGCCCACATGGATCCGGATGAATATGCGTTCATGCTTTACACGAGTGGCACGACGGGCAAGCCTAAAGGCGTGGTGCACGTTCACAGGGCAATCCTCCAGGAACACATGACCGCCAAGTGGGTTCTCGACCTGCGGGACGACGACACGTATTGGTGCACTGCCGATCCGGGGTGGGTCACCGGTATCGCTTACGAAATACTCGGGAGCTGGTCGTGTGGGGTGACCGCGGTTGTATTTGCAGGACGGTTTGATCCCAAACGATGGTATCAACTCCTAGAGAAATATAAGGTTACGGTCTGGTACACCGCCCCCACTGCTATCCGTATGCTTATGGCCGCGGGCAGCAGTCTTGTAAAAGAATTTGATCTCTCTGCACTACGTCACATGTGCTCGGTGGGCGAGCCGCTCAATCCCGAAGCGATCACCTGGGCTATCAAAACGTTTGATAAGCCGTTTCACGATACCTGGTGGCAGACGGAGACGGGCGCCATCTCTATCGCCAATTTTCCCGTCATGGATATCAAAATCGGCTCTATGGGAAAGCCTGTGCCGGGAATCCACGCTGCGATCGTGGATGAGCAGGGGCGCGAATGTAAGCCGCATGAAGAAGGCAATATCGCGATCAAACCCAAGTGGCCATCCATGATGCACACAATATGGAGAAGACCCGAGAAATACAAGAGTTATTTTGAGCATGGATGGTATATATCTGGTGACCGGGGTATGAAGGATGAAGATGGGTACTTCTGGTTTATTGGGCGCGCTGATGATGTCATCAAGACGGCCGGTGAACGCGTGGGGCCGTTTGAAGTCGAATCGGCGCTTGTCTCCCATCCTGGAGTCGTGGAGGCGGGAGTGATCGGCAAGCCGGATGCCATCAGGGGAGAGATCATAAAAGCCTTTGTGGTTTTAAGTGAAAGTTTAAAGTTGAAAGTTAAAAGTTTAAAGTATGCAGAAGAACTAAAAGAAGAACTTTCCCAGTATGTCAAAAAGCATCTGGCTGGACACAGCTACCCGCGTGAGATAGAATTCATTGACAAGTTGCCCAAAACCCGTTCCGGCAAGATCATGCGCAGGATCTTGAAAGCCAAAGAAATGGGCCTGCC
>CAYHFH010000005.1:0-18642 GCA_964355865.1 uncultured Gammaproteobacteria bacterium | reverse complement strand
TTTGGTTAGTTTGTCGCCGCGCTCGCCGGGCAATAGAATTTCTGTCACTCCCGGAAGTTTTTTGGTTGCTCTCACGCGTGCGGCAAGGGCAGCAACGTTTTTTGCAAATTCTTTGCGGTCGGTGATGATTTCCGGATCGATGACAAAGATGAGGTTTCCCCAGTTGGACGCGGTGTCGCCGATGCCCGTGAAGGAGGCTCCGACCAGTGGTCCGGTGAGAATCTCGACCATGAGAGAGAGCCCCGCGCTTTTATAACTTTTATCAAACGGCCGGAGTGCCCCGTCCATGGCTTTAGCCGGATCATCCGTCAAATTTCCTTCGCTGTCGTAGGCGATATCAGGAGGGATTTTTTTCCCGGCGGTTTTGGCTTCTATCAGTCCGTAGTAGGCCATTGCGGCGGTCGCCATATCCAAAACAATCGGATCGCCTTCTGTGGGGACGCCTATGGCCATAGGGTTGGTGCCAAAAATCGGTTCATAGGATCCGTGGTAGCAAACGGTTTCCGGTGATCCGGCGAAGACGAATCCGATCAGTCCTTCGCGGGCAATTTGTCCGGCCCAGTAACCCAAGGCGCCGGTAGAACTATTAGTGGTATTGGTTCCCACGATGCCGATCCCATGTTCTTTGGCTTTGGCAACGGCCAAATCCATAGCTTTTTTTATGACGATAGCGCCGGGGTTATGCGCACCATTGACCCGGGCGGAGAGTTTGGTCTCTTTTTCAATAGTAATTGCTCCGGCTGCCGGATTTTTGGGAATGCCGCGGCCAATGAGTTTGACAATCCCCTGATTATTTCCCCGGAGTTGGGCGTACATGAGCATGCCCAATACAGTATCTGCCTCGCTATCGTTATACCCTTGTTTTTTGAGTGCCTTGAGCCCGAGATGTTTGAGATCGGCAATTTGTACGTTCATACGTATTTCAGTTGATTATATCATGATACAAGATAGCCTATTTCGGTCCCTGGAATATGAGATGCATACGATCATCAATGTTATCAGTTAGAGTAAGCATATCTTTGGTGCTGATTTCTGCTTCATCAATAAGCGTGACACAGGCCGTTAACATATCTTTTCGACCTGCAATTGTTCCTATCTCGTCAAAGTGCGCTGATCCGGCAGGATCAGTAATCATGGGAAGGCGATCTTTCCATGTGAGATAGAGCTCGGGCGCGATAACTACTCTGCCCAACAGATCCTTTGGGAGTGCATCGTACACGGCTTTGGATATACCGAGTTGATACTCAGGTCCATCCTTCACGTGTTGCATATAAAATTTGACAACTTCAGCCATGTCAGAGGATTATAGAGCGAACCTTGAAACTGTCAATATTGACGAACAGTTCCGACAATGATAGACTGTTGGTTATCATGAAGCTCGTTGAGAGAACTCTTGCGAAATTTGGATTATCGGAAAACGAAATTCAGGTGTATCTGGCACTCGTAAAGACGGGTTCGACGTCGCCGTTCCGGTTATCGCGGGAGACGGGTATACCCCGGACGACGATCTACGAAATCATCACGAGTCTTTCTTTGAAGGGTTTAATTGAGATCGAGCGTAGCGACGGATTTACTAAGCAGCAGACGCGGATAAAAGCACATGACCCCTCAGAACTTCGAACAATATTATGGCAGAGGCGGAAAGAATTGACGACGCTTGAGGCCGATGTGGTGAGCATTTTGCCGCAACTCAAGCAGGATTTTCATAAAGAAGAAGCCAACGCGGATTTCCAATTTTTTCCTGGGATAGAGGGCGCCAAAAAAGTGTATGAATCGGAAGTGACGGAAGATGTGGATTTACCAATTTTTGTTTGGGATTACCAGATGCAAATGGATGCGTTTGGCCGCGAGTTTGTCAATATGGAGGTAAACCGTGGCACCGAGCTTATGAGACGGGGGAAACATAAAGAAAAAGAGCTGTTTCCGCTGACGGACTGGAGTAAGCACGTGGTGACGTATCAATATGGGAGAGACAAACAGTATATCCATGACCGGGAACTCCGGTATATAGACAACGCACTTTTTACCGTGAAACAACGCATTTCCGTAAGGGGAAATATATTGCGGATCGTGTGCATCGAAGACGGAGAAAACTGGGGACTCGTTATTCATAGTCCGGCACTTGTGAAAACGTATTCATCCTGGTTTGCCTTCATGTGGCAGATGGGGACACCCGTGACGGACGCCACGATGAAGCAGTGGGGAGAGAATGAACAACTGAAGGCGGAATTACACCGGAAGTAGTTCTCCTGTGAGCCAGGAAGCGTATTTGTGAGACATGTGGGCGATGGGGAGGGCGAAAATGGCAGGGTTTTCGTAGGAGTGGATTTTGAGGACTTCTTTTTCTATTTCCTTGTAATGCTTTTCTGTAGTTTTACAAAGAAGAATCACTTCATCTGCTTCTTCAATCCGGTTTTTTCCCGGCGGCCAGAGGTAGAGAGAGTGCATGCCCTGAATGATATTTACGCACCCGACGAGTCTTTTTTTGAGCAGATGCCGTCCTATATCTTCGGCTTGTTCTAGTGATTCGCAGGTGATGTAGACGAGGATCATGTTGGATGTTGCATCATTAGATATCAGAGATGATGCAACATCATCCTCTGAGGTGATATGAAATTTCTTTGCGGTTTTGTTGCCCCAACTACGGATTTTATTCCATTGTGCTTTCATATTTTTCTAAGTATGGAATGCTTCGTAAGGGGTAACATCTTTTTTGAGGACAAATACCTTTCCGGTTGGCGGCTCTTTCTTTGCGCATAATTCCACGACGAACTCGCCGATTTTTTTGGGATCCATCGCTTCATCGTAATACTCCGGAAAAAACGTTTTGTATGTCTCGGTTGCCGTGTCTGACGGCGAGACACAGTTGACGAAAATTCCTTTCGGAGCAAGTTCCTGAGCCAAGCCAACGGTGAAGTCTTCAATGGCACGTTTGGAGACGTAATAGGGTAACCAACCTGAGTTACCGTTTTCAAATGTGCCTGAGAGGTTGATAATGTGGCTGCCTCTTTTCATGATCGGCAAGAGGGCATGCGTGAGGAATGTCGTACCATTGGTGCCGACGCCGTAGATATTGAGAATTTCCTCCTTGGAATACTTTTCAAAAGGGATATTATAGAAGGCTTTTTGTGAATTGTGATAGACGCCGGCAACATTGGCGAGTATATGAATCTCGCCCAATTCCTTTTTGATTTGTTGGGCAAGTGCGTAGATAGCCGGGATATCGCGCAGGTCGAGAGGAAATATTTTTCCCGAACCTCCGAATTTTTGAATGATGCTCAGTGTTTCTTTCAGGCCGGTTTTTGATCGTGCGATTAAACCAACAGTAATACCAGGTTTACCAATCGCAATCGCGATTGCTCTCCCGATGCCGGTACTTGCTCCGGTGACGATCGTAAACTTATTCAATATCTTCATATCGAACATTAAAAAAACCCCTTCGTATGAGTGTACCATGATCATTAATGACTTGATAAATAACAGCTCGTTCGTCAGGCCAAAGATCAATATACCCGGGAAAATCAGGATATCTGTCCGGGAGGGGACAATACGTCGGAATGACCCTTTTACGTGGTTTCATAAGATCCAATGTTTTTTCCCAGAATTCTTTTTCTTTCGCATAAATCCAAAGCACTGCTCCGTCGCCAAGTTGCCAACATCGGACCCCTTGTTCGTCTTCATCACAGGTCCATTCGTCATCCGGTGGTCCTTTGTATATTGGAAATTCTCCTGGTGGTATGAAATCGATTTCATCGCTCATAGAGCAATTGACTATAGAGAAAAACGTTGCGTATATCTATTTGTTGTCCAAAAAATGGACAAGACTTGATATTTTGTTATAATACATAGCTTATGTATGTCCAAATAGAGAAAATTGACGAATTGCTTAAAGGGTTAGATGTGCAGGAAGATGCGCGTAGAATCTATCTTGCGCTGGTTGAGCACGGAGATCTCACCACCCTTCAACTTTCCCGATACGCAGCTATTAGTCGTACGCAAGTGTATCGACTCCTGGAAGGCATGAAACACAGGGGATTAGTAGAGGAAGTTATTGATGCGCATGTCATAAAAAGTCGAGCAGTTGGTATTGGTGGCTTGGAGCGTCTGATAAGAGAGCAGGAAGAAAAAGTTAAGAACATGACCATATTACTTCCGGAAATCGCGTCATTTCTTTCCGGCAAAACCGGGCTTCGAGAAGATAACACCCGCGTTCTGTATTTTCAGGGAAAAGAGGGAATCAAACACATGGTGTGGAATGTGTTGCAGGCTAAGGGCGAGTGTTTGGGGTATACGTCTGTTGATGTAGATGATGTATTAGGTAGAGAGCTAGCCGAAGATTGGCGGCAGGAAGTGGTGAAAAACAATATTCATTTTCGCGATATCACTTCGAACACGGATGTGTTACATCATTCAAACGATACCCGTGTCGTGGGTTACCTCAAATTAGCAAAAACACGGTATATATCGCCCAAAATACTCACAATCGATCATCAGGTGGATATCTACAATAACGTTATGGCGCTTTATAGCTGGAAAGAGGGGGATGTGTTTGGAGTCGAGATCCATAATGCGACCATAGTGTCTCTGCAGAAGCAAATTTTTAATTTTGCCTGGGCCGCGGCAAAAGAAAAGATTACCTAATGTTATGCTGCTTTGGATCAAATTTGGGCGTTGTGGCCATGAAGAGGGTGAGAGACCCGTCTGCCTCCCAGGCAAATGATTCTCCTTTATCTACAAAGATGAAGTCTCCCACGTTGATCGGTTGTGCTTGACCTTGAGTGACAATCTGGCCCGAGCCGGAAACCACGAAGGCGATCTCTTTGCATATTTCATTGACAGCAAATCCTTGTTCCGGATACCGGCCGTCGATTTGTGTGATTGCTCCACTTATGGCTTTTTCTTCCATCACAAATTCCCAGATCGTTGTGGTGGGGGAAGCTTCTATTTTATTTGTTTTTGGTGATGTGATGATTTTCATGAGGCTATTGTAACCGAATACGGGCAAGTTCAGTAGTATCAAGCGACGGGTATAAGTTTTCTTTCCGAAGGATGATTTCTTTGACTTCCATAGTGATGGGCGTTTGATATTCTTCGAGAAGTTTTGCGATCCGATGCGGATCGCGCAGTTTTTCTTTGTACCGCGCTACCGTGGTGTGGATGAAGGTGTTTTTCTTGGTTGTTTCTTTGGGGAAGGGAAGGCTAGACTTGAGATGTTCGCGTAAGCTCTGCATCTCATCTTTTGCATCAACCGCGGACCAGATGATGGCAGAGGTCATGGGAATAAGCTTGAGAAATGAGATAGTAAAAGACGTAAATTTATTGTCGAGTTTTTGGAATTTAGTGAGAAATTTTTGTTCAATGGTAGTCCACGTTTGGTCGTGTCCGAGTTTGTATTGTCCGCCCCAGTAGACGACCTGATTGAAACTGATGTGTTGAAACGGACGGGGAGTGAGGAGAAGTGCATCGGGCTCGAAGTTCGATAGTTTTTCCTGCAGGTGTTCTACTGTGCTGCGCATTTGCTCGGAAAGATCGATTTGGAGGGTGACACCTTTGATGGGTTTGCCCCACATGGCATCCAATACAATATCATTATTGAGAATTTTTTCTCGATTTTTCAATGAAAAATTCTCGTATAAATCGTTCAGTCTATGGTTCATAGTAGGGTATAAAGGTTATTCAATAATCGGGAACGATTTTATTTAGCTATTTTTTGACAAGCCATACATAGTTAGTAACTATTATACGCTTTGCTTTACTTATCATGCACATGCATACCGAATAGAGTAAATGAGAAGAGAATATATTTGTTGTTAGTAGAATACATAGTAGGTTATAGACAGAGACGGACTGAAATTATTCATGCGAGTTGTTTTCACTACCCAACCGTCGTGAGATTGAGGTAGCGTTGGAACGCGCGAGCAGCTGGGAAATCATCCGGTTCAAGGGGAAACGGAAGCTGCGGATCATCTTTGAGAATCGGAAGATAACTCATGGCAGCTGCGAGAGGAGGCGAGGCTTGTATTTTTCGTATTGGGAAGGCGTTGAGAAACGACGCGTAGCGCTCAGCAAGATCATCGAGTCGATAAATACGACGGATGAGGTCGGTGAGCTTGTCTTCGCCAATAGCACCATCTTTACCGAGTTTGGAGATAAGAACTGATCCGGGTATATCGTGTTCGGTCACAAAGTCAGATAAAATCCGTGTGGGATTGTATGGATTCATCCATAAGCTTTCCTGAAGAAGGGCGCCACCTGTTTTCCGTATATACTCCCGTAGAAGATTTCTGGCATCATTGGATTTTGTAGGTATGTCATAAGAAATTAAGTAAAGGTGATGATCCCACGGGCGGTTGGTGCGATAGATGGGGATGTTAGCGGCTATGCGTTCGTGGCCAAATTTGGTAATCGCGATTTCTTCACGGCCTTCCTTAGTGATGCGTTTGATGAGACCCTTGGCAATCATGTTATACGTGACCTTTTTGATCGTCTGGTAGTTGATCTCGTCAAGCATACGATGCGCGTCTTCTCCGGCTCTGAAAGCTTGGTAGGTATTGCGTACGGTCATATGTGTGAGAGAGAGATATGTGCCAAGAAGGAGAACGTCGGTGACTGTTTCAAACAGGCCTTCGCTGACTTTTCCGATGATGTTTATTATCTCTTTTCTTTTCATATCTATTACTCTACTCGTCATGCACGTGCAGAGCAAGTAGAGTAATTATGAAGGAAGGCTAGGATAATTATGAGAGGAAGTCTATTTTTTTGAATGCACGTTTCAGGGGCAGAGAGAGCGGAGCGTATGCACCTCTACTGTGGTAAAGGATTCATGAGAGTTTTGGGAAGCCATTGGGACATTTTTTGGCTAATTGTATGAGATCGTATTTTGTAACGATGGAAAGGGGAAGTTTGGCTGCTTCCTCACGGGTAAACCAGCCGATGGCGTCACATTTTTCCTGTTCGATAATTTTTGGGTCTCCTCGGGAGATTTTGCAGATATACGTAGGAGACACCCAGTGCTGGTGTTCGTCGGGGATGATGTGACTGCAGACGTCAAGAAGTTCGATGACTTCTATATCTATCCCGTGTTCCTCTTTCATTTCCCGTTTGAGAGCGTTTTTAAGGGTTTCGCTAAATTCGACACTTCCGCCGGGGATTTCCCACTTCCCGCGCTCATTTTTTGCTTTTTTACCCCGCAACGTGAGGAAGAGCTTGCCTTCACGATTGAAGATTGCCGCTCCGACCCCCACGCCAATATAGTCTATGCCGCGCTGCATATCTACCAAAAAAGATTGTTATTTTTTACAACTGCAATCCCCGGACGGCTTGCTACAGCCGCTGCACGTACCATTTTTGATATCTTTTCCGCACGTTTTACAGGACTCACATCCACATGTTTGACACATACTATCACCCCCTTCTCTTCGTTCAGTTTACCATACGTGCGCGTGATTTGGTGTTTTGGTTTCGACTATCTTCTTATGAAGAACATATTGGTTACCGGTGCGTTTGGTCTCGTAGGATCGGATTTGGTACCGGTGCTTCAGAAAAAATATGGTAAAGCAAACGTCATCGCACTTGGGAATAACACTATTCGCGAAGGCTTTGACGGATTGCTTGCAAAAGGAGATGTTCGAGCAAAAGATACGTTGGAAGCTATTGTCAAAAAATACCACATCACCGATGTCTATCACCTGGCGGGACTCATGTCTGTAGGAGGAGAAAAAAATCCGGAACTGGCATGGGATGTGAATATAAACGGACTTCGTAACGTCCTTGATCTGGCGCGAGAGCACAAACTGAAAGTATTTTGGCCCAGCTCGATTGCGGTGTTTGGCCCTACAACACCCAAACAAAACACGCCGCAGCGAACTGTGCTTGAGCCCACGACGATATACGGCGTGACCAAGTTGGCCGGCGAACTGCTGTGTCAATATTATTTTCTTCGTTGGGGTGTCGATGTGCGGAGTGTCCGGTATCCGGGACTTATTGGCTATCAGGCACCGCCCGGGGACGGTACGACGGAATATTCCGTCCACATTTTTTATGGGTTATTAAAAGAAATGAAATACAGTTGCTTTTTGAAAGCGGATGCCCGACTGCCTATGATGTATATCGATGACGCGATTGCCGGAACAATTGCGCTCATGGACGCTGCCTCGAAGTCTATATCCGTCAGGACGAGCTACAATTTTGCAGCGATTAACTTTACTCCGGCAGAGCTTGTGTCTGAAATTAAAAAATTGTATCCTGCATTTGCTTGCAAATACAATCCGGATCCGATGAAACAGCGTATTGCTGAGAGTTGGCCGCAGTCCATCGATGACTCAGTTGCAAGAAAAGATTGGGGATGGAAGCATAGCTATGACTTATCAAATATGACAAAAGTCATGATTCAGGGATTGAAACAAAAATTATTGTTAGAGTAATTGATCATTATGTCCGATCCGTTGCAATCCTACTACGACACTATTGAGGACATGAAACAGAAGGGCCTTTATACGCCCGTGCGGGTACTCGAGTCCACGCAGGGGCCGTGGTTTACCATTGATGGCAAAAAACTTCTGAATTTGTGTTCCAATAATTACCTGGGGTTTGCTCAGGATAAACGATTGGCAGGGGCCGCTATCGCCGCGGTCAAAAAATATGGTGTCGGTCCCGGGGCGGTGCGGCCCATCTCGGGCAATCTTAAGCTCCACATGGAGGCCGAAGCACACCTGGCAAAATTTAAAGGCGCTGAGGCGGCATTTCTCCTTCCGGGAGGATTTATCGCCAACATTGTGGCGATTGCCACAATCGTCGGTAAAGACGATATCGTCATCTCCGATGAGCTCAATCACGCGAGTATCATTGATGCCATCAAGCTCGCGCAAGTGAAAAATAAATTTATCTATACGCATAAAGATATGGGAGCGCTGGAAGCGCGTCTCAAAGAATCCGTCGTTCTGGCAACAACGCTTCAAAAGCCGGGTGAGAGGGCGCCCATCATACTTATAATCTCCGACGGAGTGTTTTCGATGGATGGCGATATCGCGCCACTTCCTGAAATAGTGAAGCTTGCTAAACAATATGGAGCGATCACAATGGTCGATGACGCCCACGGCGAGGGAGTATTGGGAGAGGGCCGCGGTATTGCGCACCATTTTCATCTTCAGGGACAATTGGATATAGAAGTCGGCACATTGTCCAAAGCGTTTGGCGTGCTCGGTGGCGTGATCACCGGAAAAAAGGAACTCATTGAGTATTACCGGCAGAAAGGGAGACCTTATCTTTTTTCGACCGGATTAAGTGTTGCCGATACCGCAGCGGTCATTAAGGGCGTTGAAATATTATCCAAATCCAATAGTCTTGTGGCGAAGCTATGGAGAAATGCCAAATATCTGCGTGATGGACTGGCGAAGCTTGGGTTTGATACCGGGCACACGGAGACGCCGATCACACCCGTGATGTTGGGGGATGAAAATCTTGCAAAAATGTTCAGCGCAAAATTATTTGAGCGGAGAGTATTTGCGACTCCGATCAAGTTCCCGATGGTGGCCCTTGGAAAAGCTCGCATCCGCGCCATGCCGTCAGCCACTCATAGTAAAAAAGATCTAGATTTTGGATTGTCTGCGTTTGAAAAAGTTGGACGCGAGTTGGGCGTCATCTAATACACAATTCGGCGTTATCGCAGTAAAAATACTCCAATCAGCATAAGAATCCCAGCGGTAAGTTTTCTCCATAAATACGTCCGTTCATTCAAGAAAATAATGCCTCCTAGAATGACTAATGTCCCTGATGAGGATGTGATAGGGGCCACGAGAGATACGTCTGTAATAGCAAGCGCTTTGAGGTATAAAATGAATCCAAAGACATTTATAAATGCTGTTAAGGCAACTTTCCATCCGCCAATATAAAACTCTTTTTTAAGTTGGTTTAGGGATAGTGAAGGAATTGCAACAACCAGCATTGATAGCATCCATAACGCAACATTATAAAGACTCGCAGGAATACCTTGAGATGCGGGTTTATCAAATAGTCCAGCCAAACCAAGTGCTGTAGCGCTAAAAATAGCGAGCCATACAGTCCTACTTGATTGTAATTTTGGATTTTTGTGTATAACGGTCAACGATGCACTAATCAGGAGTGCCGCACCGATAAGTTTAGTCATTGATAATGATTCACGAAGAAATAGTAGCGCACCGATAAGCGTGATTACCGGAGTCAGGCGAAACAAAATTGCAGTTGTTGATGCGTCCAACTGTTTTCTTACCGAAAAATGCGTCCGTTCAAATATTCCATATCCTAACACTGCTCCGGCAATGAGCAACCATTGAGTCGATGATATGTTTGGCAGCATGGTGAGCGATGGGGGTTCTATTATGATATAAAGAATTGAAAACAATGTTCCCCAACCGTTAAAAACAAACGAAAACGTTCGAGGGTGGACACTTTTGACGGCCAGAACCCGCATGAGGAGGTTTTGGGCGGTGAACATGAATGCCGCAAGGAGCGCAAGGATGAGCCACATAATGAAGCAAGTATATCATCTCGACTGTAAAAGCTGGATCCCCGCCTTCGCGGGGATGACAAATAAACATCATGGTATAATTGTTCTGATGAAATCAGCAGATGTGCGGAGAAAATTTATAGAGTTTTATAAGGCGCGTGGACACGCGGTGATCCCATCAGCTCCTCTCGTGCCGGAAAACGATCCGACCACACTTTTTAATTCAGCGGGAATGCAACCTCTCATTGAAAACATATTGGGTCAGCCCCATCCATCAGGCAAACGATTGGTGAATAGCCAGAAAGCAGTGCGAACACAAGATATTGATGAAGTTGGTGATAACCGGCATACGACTTTTTTTGAAATGCTCGGCAATTGGTCTCTTGGGGATTATTTTAAAAAAGAACAGTTGTCATGGGTTTGGGAATTTTTAACGAAAGAATTAACACTTGATCCGAGTCGATTATATGTCAGTGTATTTGCCGGTAACGAATCGGTCCCGAAAGATACCGAATCTATCAGAATTTGGAAGGAACTTTTTTTGCAGGTGGGAATCGATGCAAAAGAAGAAGAACGGATTTTTACCTATCCGGCAAAAAAAAATTGGTGGAGCAGGGCGGGAGAGCCGGAGAAAATGCCTGTCGGTGAGCCGGGTGGACCGGACAGCGAAGTTTTTTATGATTTCGGTATAGAGTTTGGGTTCCATGAACGGTCCGATGACAGGGCCAGGCCCTGTCATCCAAATTGTGACTGTGGTAGGTTTTTGGAAATTGCGAATTCTGTTTTTATGCAGTACGTGAAGCAAGGTGACGGATCACTTTCAGAATTACAAGATAAAGTTGTTGATTTTGGCGGAGGGCTCGAACGGTTGACTGCAGTATCGATACAAAATCCGGATGTTTTTCAAACCGATTTATTTCGTCCGTTGATTGACATCATTGAACGATTGTCCGGGAAAGTTTACGGAAAGAATGAGAAAGAAACGTGTGGCATGCGAATCGTTGCCGATCACATAAAGGCTGCCGTCATGATGATGACGGACGGCGTACTTCCATCCAATAAATTGCAGGGATATGTATTACGGCGGCTTATCCGCCGGGCACTGCTTTATGGACGGAACCTTGGACTTGCCCATGATTGGAATTATGCGGGTCAGCTGGTCGACGCGGTGGCCTTGATCTATGGGGACAGCTATCCGGATGTGGTAGAAAAATCAACATCAATCGCTAACATATTGCAGGAAGAAGCGCTGCGTTTCGGAAAAACGCTTGAGAAGGGAATAGCAGAGATCGCAAAGATAGAAACATTAGACGGAAAAAATGCATTTACTCTGTATGAAACATATGGATTCCCATGGGAGATGACCGTTGAGATTGCCGCCCAAAAGGGTCAAACAGTAGATCGCATGCAATTTGAATCGGAATTTGAAAAGCATAAAGCGTTATCCCGTACTGCGGCAAAGGGCATGTTTAAAGGGGGTCTGGCCGATCAGAGTGAAAAGACAACGAAACTCCATACTGCTCATCATCTTCTGTTGGCTGCGCTCCAAAAAATTGTTAATCCGTATATCAAGCAGCGCGGCAGCAACATCACCGCAGAGCGGTTGCGGATGGATTTTAACCACGCGGAAAAGTTGACGGTAGAAGAGCTTGCGAAAGTCGAAAAATTAGTCAACGAGAAGATAACGGAGAATTTGTCGGTTACCCGTCGCGAAATGCCACGGGAGGACGCCGAAAAACTCGGGGCGCAAATGGAGTTTGGGCACAAGTATCCGGACCGCGTGAGTGTGTACTTCGTAGGACCGGAGATCAACTTTTTTTCTGCCGAATTTTGCGGCGGGCCACATGTGTCCGCTACAGGAGAGTTGGGTACATTCAAAATTATCAAAGAAGAATCTGCCGGGTCGGGAATACGACGGATTTATTCCACAATTGAATAAGGATGGTCATTCCCGCGAAAGCGGGAATCTATTTTTAGGCTGGACCCCTGCCTTCGCGGGGGTGACAAATAAAATTCTTTACATAGCCTCTTGAGCCATCTAGAATGGATAGTGATGAAATTGCCCGACGTGTTTAATCAGTTCCTCCGGAAATCTCCTGTCCGCCAAGAAGCATACCTCTCGCTTGTCCTGGAAGCCGGGATGGTGCAATCAGCGGTCTGGACCATCGAAAAAGGCAGGAAGACGCGGGTGAGCGAAGCGGCCATTGAACACGTGGCAGATAATTCCTGGGAGAAGCGGTTGGAGGCGTGTGACCGGGCAATTGCACGGCTCGCTGACCGCGAGGATAGGGATGACTTCGAGAAAGTGGTCCTTGGACTTCCGGCATATTATCTCGATCGTGACGACAATATCGAACACGCGACCGGCACACACATCAAAAAACTCACGCAGGAGTTAGAACTTATTCCTATAGGATTTGTTCCCATTCATCAGGCGATCGTCAATATGATCAAGCAGGATGAAGGTGTGCAACCCAGCGTCATACTTTTGGAGGTCGGGCCCGAACAAACAACCCTGATTCTCTACAAAGTCGGCGTTATTGTAGGGAGAGCGCTCATTACCAATGATGACTTTGTGCCCGGCGTAGAGCATGCATTGAAAGGGTTTAAAGATTTAGAAGTGTTGCCTTCTCGCATGTTGTTATACGGCTCCGCACAGGATACTCTCGAGGACTATAAACGTGATCTCCTCAAACATCCATGGCCGACACGCGCTAATTTTATTCATTACCCAAAGATTGAAATATTGCCACTTTTGTCTCTTGCCGGCGCAGTATCTCTGGCGGGGGCAAGCGAACTGGCCACGACCGTTGGTGAGGAAGACGAAACACAAGCAAGAACAGATACACCAGTAACGCAGGCAACATCACGACGATCCGAGGCACCTGAATCGCCCAATGATTCCGATCAAACTATTGAAGACGTTATGACGGTCAAAGCAGACCAGATTGAAGAGGAAAAAATAGAAGAAACGGAACATACTGAGGGCAACGAAGTCATCGAGGATGATGTCTTAGATCAGGAGGTGTCTCCCGATGACAACCATGACGCACCGGATACGGCGATAGAGGCCGATGACAATCTTATAGAAGTAGCTCCTGAGACGTTGGGATTTCATCAGAATGTTGACATACTGGATCATCCTCCATCAGAGAAAAAAATGATGCAAGAGACCGTGCAGATAGATGGTACGGAAAAAAATGAGACAGGTGGGATTATCGGGGGTACCGTATCCCGTTTGGTATCGGGTATACAGATGCCCCAGTTCCGTGCCATCAGACTGCCAAAAGCCGGATTGCTTGCATTCGTTCTATTCTCGTTTGTGGTCGTGGGCGGCGGATGGCTCACCTATTGGGTCTTGCCTGCCGTCGATATCACTCTTTTAGAGATACCAAAAACACTCACCGAGTCATCAGCGGTGACGGTCAATCCTACAGCGACGGTCGTGGACGCCGCCAGTAAAACAGTTCCGGGGAGGAAACAGGAAAAATCAGTAAGCGGGGATAAAAAGATCGCGGTGACCGGCCAAAAAGATATCGGCGATCCCTCCCGCGGCACCGTGACGATCTACAACAAATCGTTAACCGGCAAGCAACTCAAGAAAGGCACGGTTCTCACTGCGGGCAACCTTTCATTTTCCCTCGATAGCGAGATCTCTATCGCCTCGGCAAGCGAAAGCCTCGCGAGTGGTTCCGTGACCTATGGCAAATCGAATGCCGCCATTACCGCCCTCAAGCTTGGGCCGCAAAGTAATTTGCCCGCAAGCACGGAGTTTAGTCTGAAAGATACATCCGCAAGTATCATGGTTGCCAGAAACGATATTGCGCTTGCCGGCGGGTCGAGTAAAGTAGTGACGGTTGTCTCCCGGGCTGACTACGAGACACTTATTGTGGACTTGACGAAAGAATTGATCGCCAAAGCGAAAGCAGAATTGGGCAATAGTGTGACTGGTGGAGAACGGCTTATTGACGAGACCGTCAAAACGTCGGTCACCAATAAGAAATTTAATGCGGAACTTGATCAGGAAATCCAGGAACTTGCGGGAACGATTACGGTCGCCATCACCGGCATTTCGTTTCGTGATGAGGATGTCGCTTCACTTTTCGCTGACCTCGTTACGGCAAATGTACCGAGCGGTTACGCGCTGCGCTCGTCCGGAGAAACGATCCATGCAAAAAATATTAAGATACAAAAAGACGGGACGATTGCCGTAGTGATCGAGTATCAGGGGGCTGCGTTGCCCGTATTTGACTTGCCCGCCATAAAAGCGAAGCTTGCCGGCAAGACCATGCCCCAGGCCCAGGAAATACTCAAAGGGATATCCGGTGTGGGCGGGGTTGAGATCGGGACGGTCACGAAGTCACTCTGGGGTCAGAAGCTTCCGGCAAAGTCAGGGAATATTGCCATTTCCGTCGCCGTTTTAGAATAACGGTACTCTATGGCATATCAATTTATTAAAGCTCCACCGACGATTACACTGCAGTCTCATCGTGCAAGTGCCGCGGTTCCCAAGGCACGCGCCCAGCGCACGAGGTCAGTAATTTCTTACCTCTTCATGCTGGGGGGTTTTATGATTCTTTCCTGGGCGCTTTGGCCCATCGTGTCATTCATGCTCATTAGCGCGCCGCAGTTTACCAGCATCGTGTCTCCGGTGCAGGACGGATATAGCGCAGTTGGGGTCACGAATCTGCTATCGCCGGTCGCGAAGGCGGCTTCAGATCAGGATAATGTGAAAAACGGTCCGGACTATACAAACGCAAATGTTTGGTTTCCCACGAGTCCCCAAAAAAAGATTGTATCCAATGTGACGGCGTATACGCTCTCGATTCCCAAGGTAAAGATTGTGGATGCATTGGTAACTATTTCGGGAACTGATCTCAATAAAAGCCTTGTTCACTATGGCGGGACGGGATTGCCGGGCGAGTATGGCACGTCGGTCATATTTGGTCATTCGGTATTACCGCAATTTTACAACCCCACTAACTACAAGACTATTTTTTCAACCTTGCCGACTCTCAAGTTGGGAGATGAGATTTTTGTCCGGCTTGATGAAGTAGAGTACCGCTACGTGGTCTATGAGATGATCGTCACAGAGGCTAATGATTTGGCACCCTTGGCTCAACGGTTTGATGACAGTTATGTGACGCTTATCACCTGCGTGCCACCGGGGACGTACTGGAAGCGGCTCAATGTCCGGGCGAGACTGGAGAAACTATGAGCACCCACTCTAAACAAATGGCAGTCGACGCTATTAAGAAAAAATTAACCGGGAAGGCGCTCTCCTACAACGAAATTTTTTCGATCATGGATGAAATCGCCAATCAACGACTGGGACCGGTCTTAACGACGTATTTTGCCGCGGCCGGATTTACCGAGGGGTTTAATGACGAGGAGCTCTATTTTCTGGCCAAGGCTATGGTCGATACCGGTCCAAGATTGCATTTTAACGGTGTCGTTGCCGACAAGCACTCGACCGGAGGAGTCGCCGGCACCCGGACGACGATGATCCTTGTGCCCATTATAGCTGCTGCGGGTTTTCAGATTCCGAAAACTTCTTCCCGCGCGATCACCTCGCCCGCCGGGACCGCCGATACGATGGAAGTTGTCGCGCCGGTCACCTTCAGCCCCAAGCAGATTGAGGCCATCGTTGCCCGGGCCGGTGGATGTATTGTGTGGGGAGGGCATCTGGGGCTTGCGCCCGCTGACGACGTCATTATCCAAGTCGAACAACCGCTTGCGTTTGAGTCGTTTGATAAAATTATCGTTTCGATTATGGCCAAAAAAGTAGCATCCGGCGCAACCCACGTCGTTTTTGATGTGCCCGTCGGGCCAACGATGAAAATCAGCCATTTCAAAGATGCCGAAGTCATCGCTCGTAAGTTTACGTTTCTTGCAGATAAATTTGGCATGAAAGTGGTCGTCGATATGAATGAAGCGCTTGAAAATGCCGGCCGGGGTATCGGTCCGGTCCTCGAAACACGTGATGTTTTTGCGGTACTCGCACAGGATCCTGATCGGCCGTTGGCTCTTGAAGCCAAAGCGTTACGGCTTGCCGGGAAACTTCTTTCTCTTTGTTTTGCTGACACGAAAGGCAAAGAAGGGATGGATGGCGAAAAAGTGGCACGTGAGATTCTTGTATCCGGCCAGGCTATGAAGAAAATGCGCGAGATTATCAAAGCGCAGGGAGGGGATCCGGACATCGATGTTTCCCGGATGAGTCCAGGCCGGTACCGTCACGAGGTCAAAAGTATGCGGGGGGGCAGGGTAGCCCGTATCGATAACCGGGAGATTACTGTCGTCTGCCGTATTCTCGGATGTCCTACAGACAAACGCGCCGGTATGTACCTCAACCGGAAACTCGAAGAGACGGTGGACAAGGGTGATATACTATGTACGATCTATAGTTCAGACAAATGGAGACTTGCTGAAGCTGTAGAAACGATGAAGAACGTGAGGGTGTATACGGTAGAATAAATATGTTTAAAAATATTATTAGTCCCGTCCAGGCGTGGCTTCTCTCGCAAGGGAAATGCGTAGGGTGCGGGAGAGAGCTCGAAAAAAAATTCGGGAAAGAACTCGTCCGCATGACGTGTCATTGTGGCCGTGTCTATATGTATGATAGCGCCGGGGATAAATTCCGCCGCGCAACACTTAATGAAGTCAAATAAATCGTATCCTCTCCGGTTGTTCCTTTTCTTGGCTGTAGCCGTGGCTATAGCGGTGGGAGTATGGGCGTGGTGGCGTGACGCGATTATCTCCGTGGATGCTTTTCAAACGACGCCAAAAATATTTGTCGTCCGGCGTGGAGAAGGGGTTAAAAGCATTGCAGCGCGGCTAGCCTCCGACGGACTAATCCGGAGCCCAACGGGATTTTATCTATTGGTCAAAATCATGGGGATAGAGCGCTCACTGCAAGCCGGTGATTACCGGCTGAATGCCGGTATGGACGCCCCGGTCATTGCTAAAGAATTGACCCACGGGACACTAGATGTATGGGTGACTACTCTCGAAGGCTGGAGAGCGGAGGAAGTGGCCGCCAAACTCAGTAAGGATCTCGATATTCCGGAAAGTGAGTTTCTTAAAGTCGCCCGTGAAGGATATATGTTTCCGGATACGTATCTTTTCCCCAAGGACGCGACGGTGGGGGCCGTAGCCCGGTTGTTTTTTTCGACGTTTGACGCGAAGGTCGACGAGAAAATGCGCGCGGACGCCAAAAAGACCGGACTCACGTTTGACGAAGTCATGACGCTTGCCTCGATTGTCGAGCGGGAGGGACGCACAGCGGAGGACCGTCCGATGATTGCCGGGATACTCCTCAACCGCCTCAAGGCGGATTGGCCGTTGCAAGCTGATGCGACGCTTCAATACGCGCTTGGGTATCAAGTGCGGGAGAAGACATGGTGGAAAAAAGAACTTTTTGATGACGATAAAAAAGTGAAGTCTCCCTACAATACGTATCTCAATCCGGGTCTCCCTCCGGGGCCGATTGCCAATCCCGGTATTGTTTCCATAAAAGCAGTGATTTATCCCAAAACAAGTGATTATTGGTATTATCTTCATGATCCCAAAGGCGGCGTGCATTACGGCCGGACGTTGGAGGATCACAATAGAAATATCGAAAAATATCTTCAATAAGTCCGCGCGAGCTACTGAACGCAAAAGAAGCTTCCGACGCTCACGAGTTCCTGGAGGGAAAAATCACCACGGATAAATGCTGATGCCGAGCCGCCGTCCAGGTTGATGGCATCGGTAAGAGACAGTTGAGACAAAATTTTTGATACCATATTTGGCATATCAGCAAGCCTCGGCCCGCTCCAGGTGTTCTCCGGGTCATAGGTCACGAAGAATATAACCGATCCATTTTTAGTGACTCCAAGTCCCACCCTCCGGTCGGGTTCATCGTCGCGGATCGCAAGTTTGACGGGGGACCCACCCTTCATGAGTATCGGTCCGGTTTGGAGAGCGATCCGGACTGAACTCTCGGGTGGTGCATATTGTATCGATGCGGTATTGTCCGGCTCAATCACGAAATAGCCATTGAGGAGTGCATTGGGGTTAGTAGTGCGCAAGGTTTTCCCCTGAGCCACGAAAAGTCCGGTTGGTTGATAATCCGTCGTATAAAATCCACCATTTATGACGTGGGTGCATTCTTTTGTATC
>CAYHFH010000004.1:4804-25790 GCA_964355865.1 uncultured Gammaproteobacteria bacterium | reverse complement strand
AAACGAGGGTTGGATATAGACGGATGCAAGATTATATATGGCAACTAAATCTTCCAAAGCCAGACTCCCGATTCTCACTACATCCTGTTCCATTTTTTTAGCACGAATAGATGCATTAATTTCCTGTACCTCCCTCAACGAGGCATCAAGAAACGCGCTTCCCACAAGCACCAACTTGACGCTCCCCGCTTGGCCCGATTCGCCGGAGCGAAAGCGAGGCGAGCGCCTGACCCGTTCAAACGCTGTGATCATCCCGAGAATATTTTTATTCCAGTTGATGTCCCCTACGTACAATACAAATTTTTCCGGCAGATCATAGTTTTTCTTGACTTTTTTCAATACTTCTTTATCCGAAATCTGCCTAAACGCTGGTGCGGCTGCCAACGGGACGACGTCGATCGATTGCGGCGAAATGCCAGCCAAACGTATAATATCCCGCTTTGATGATTCAGAATCCGTAATAATGCGCGTAGTCCGACCCAGGCTCCACCGCTGTACTTGCCACTTGAGTCTACCCCGAATCCCTGCCGGAAAATGCTCCGGAAATACAAGCGGGATGAGATCATGCACGGTGACAACTCTGGGGGTAGAAGGAAAAACCGGCAGGGTAATAAAAAACGGATCGAAATAGGGATAATGGACAATATCGACATTTTTGGGTACCTTTTGTCCCCGAGTAAAAAAATGATACGAATGGTTGCCCTCGTACTTCTGTAGCGCTTCAATTAATAACTTTGTGTACATCCCCACTCCACGATCTTTATGACCGGATTCCAAAGGAGTCGTATCAATTGCTATTCTCATAGTGTTTTTTAAGTATAATCGAACAGAATAACCAAAACAAACATAACATAGATATACCATCTGCAATAAGCCGAAGGGGGGTTTCAGAAAAATATGTCGTAATCAAATGAGTACCGGAGCTAAAAGTGGTACTAATCATCCCCTGCCCGTCCGGCGTAGCGTTTACGTCCTTTCCATCGACGAGCACGCGCCAACCGGGATAATATGCGACACGCGTGCGCAGAACTCCTCCTGATGAAGAAACGACCTCTCCGGTAAACGTCGTCACTCCTTCCTCCTTCATCGTGACCAATCCAACGCCCGAAATTATTTCCATGCGCGCTTCGGGTCTCTCCGGCCGCCATGGCATCCATACGGTTGAAAAACCGTTTCCCAATGATGATGTGCCGTCCGTAAATTCGCGTCGCGAGAGATAGTATTCATCCGGCCGGACATCGTAAAGCACTGGCTTGGTATAAGCATATGAAACGAACACTGCGCATAACGCAACACCAATTGAAACGAACGGCCAACGAATCCGGGAAAGCATCGCTGCCGTCAAAAAGGGTGTCGCGACTATCCCCACGGACAATAGCCGCCACGGGTATTGGATGTTAAAAAGAAGCGGTATCCGTTCCCATACCGGGATACTTATCTCAAGCATGAGAAAAAATGCAACGCCCGCAGCTACCATAAATAGCACCAATGGATAAGAATCTGTCATCCCCGACCTGATCGGGGATCCGGTTTTTACTCTAGATTCCCGCGTGCGCGGGAATGACATTCGAGTTAACTGAAGAGCGAAAAAGCTTAAAAGAACAAAAAGTGGTATCGCTCCCACCTGATAGGACATTTCATCGAGAGTAAACCCAGGGCCGGAAAATCCTGTACCCCACGAAGGAATGAGAAGTTGTGCAAGCTCAGGAAAATGATCTCTAAAATTCACCGTATTTAAGCCGACCACATATGGTCGCTCAAGAAGAGCCGGAACCCAAAAATACGAAGTCAAAATAACGCCTACACAAACCCATCGCAGCATTGATCTATCCGTCATCAAGGTATAGAGCAGTAGAACAGGAAGAAATATCATCGCAATGATATTGTGGCTTAGAATAATTCCGGCGATTGCCAAAGCCAGAAGCGTTCTTCTCTTATACGCGATACTTGCAAGAGCCGAAAATACAAATCCAAGGGCAAGCACCTCCCCCACTGATCCCCGCACAAATATATCCACAAACCAATAGGGCACAAACGCGCCCATGACGCTTCCGAGTACTGCTGGGAAAATTCCATATAACCGTTTCAACCAAACATAGGAAGCGGCAATTGCCAAAATATATCCCGCTGCCATAGTCAGCCGAAAAGAATCTGCGAGACTCCAGCCCATGGAGTGAACAAACGAGCCGATATAATTCGGTAAGGGGTAAAAAAAGGTGAATAGCGGCACTCCATAACCGCTATTTAATCCCGGTGCCCAACGCGGAAAAAGATGACCGGCGGCTAGCATGCGGCCGAATTCATAAAATCTGATCAAGTGATACTCTCCGTCATGGGTAGGTAAAAAACCAGGCAAAAAAAGCCAACGCACGGCTATCACACTGACAATGATGACTACAAGAAATCCTATCTTCGCAATAAATAGATTCTTCCTATAATTCATAGACTCTCACTGATTCATCCCCGTACACCACCCGCGCCAGAGTATCCATGGTGTCATTATCCCAAGTATATTGAACATCTTTTCTCTCTTTTGGTATCACGACATAGCGTATAGAGTGTTTCTTCATTTCGGTAATAGTTTGAAGATTGAGATTGCTCAACCACGAATCAATCTGCTTTCTTCTACCCCAATAATCATACCCCATGACGGAAACATAATATTCATGTCCAAGATAGTTCTTCCGCCCGGCTAAAGTGACGGGGTCATACAGCGCGGGCTGGGCGATAAAAACACTGCCTGAATCAGTCTTCGTGGTAATCCATTGCATAAACTGATGCTTCGGTGCATCATCAACCATTAATTGATAATCATTTTTCACAACCATGAGATTAAATAACCCTGAAGTGATCGATAGAAAAACAGTGCTCACCGTAAGAATCCTCCAAGTGATACCATGCTTCTGCCACCACGACACGAAAAGATGTGCGATAACAGGAAGTGAAAGGGCTGTCGCAAAATTTATAAGTGAATGGTTATGTTCTATCCGGTAGCTTATCTGCACCGCATTGGCAATGAGAAATAGGAGACCGGCACCGATCAACAACCGTCTTCCTAACCCGTTGGTCCAACGATATGCACATGGGATAAGAATGACAAAAATGCCAAGATTATATATCCAAAACATAATCCAGGAACCCCACGATAGCGGTTGAGGCGCGAGATACCCGGGATTCCAAAATTGATTTACTCTGGCTCCTATCCTTATGGAAAATAGCTCAAATAGGTGGGGCAAGGCCATGAAAAAAGCCGCGCCTCCAATCAAAAACAACGCCCTGTTTCTCCTCCCTAGGAGAAGGGCGACCACCACGATAGCTGTCGCCGCGGCGACCACTGCGTGAACTCTGGTAGCAGCGCCGATGACAACACCCACAAGAGCCCATCTGCTATCCGGTATCCGTTTATTGCCATCCAACCACCTGACGATCACCCAGATCACCCAAACTGCTATCGCCATACCGGCTATAAGGTGCCGCTGATTGAGATACGGGGCAAGCGTCGTATAAATCGTAATAACCGATCCATCAAACGGTCCCTTATGGATATAATCGGGGAATCGCCAAAAATAAGAAAAAAATGAAAAATTTTTCGGTGCCTCTTTCAGAATATCAATAAACGAAAGGTTGCCCGGCAAAACAAAGAGCGCAATGGACAGTAAACCTGCCACTTTTTTACCATTTGAAATTAGTATTGCCAACCGATAAAGTCCATAGAGAAGTAGTGTTAGCGCAAGCGCGCTTATCCCGTTGAGCGCGGTATCTATACGTATCCCGATCCTGACAAACAGTCCCGCCAGCCAATCTACCGCATAGTGATACACGAGTGGACGCCCCGGAAAAAATGGCGACTCAGGTCCCCTGTTTTGATCACTCGCAAATGACCGGATGAGGCTTATGTGAAGTCCAAAGTCACCAACCTCATGCCGTGCAATGCGGAATTGGGACGTACCGGTATCGTACCCAAAACTTTTGGCCATAAGCCACCAGGAAAAGAGCAAAAGAACAACGATAAGGATGGCATCACCGATGACGCGTTTTACCATAGAAGAGCGCGCTTATAGCGGGCGGCACAAAAGTCACAATTTTTTTAATTAATGGCGTCATCCCGCTCCATGAGCGGGTATAAAAAAACGGAACTATCCGCAACATAAGACCAAATGAAAATCCGTAAGACACCGCGTGGAGAAGTGTGGATTTATCTACAAGCGCGAGAAACGTAAGTGGCCAGATGAAATACCACGCATATATCTCCTCCCGGATGGGCGACAAAAAGAAAATCACATACATGGCGACACTCGCCCAATACCAAACCTGCTGCCACAGAACATCTGGACTTATGCGAGATTCCCGGAATTGGGGCTTCTTTAATTCCGGGAATCGACTTCTACGCATAAGTCCAAATAAACACCAAATAAACACTGGGGCCAAAAATATTGTTGCTCCCTTGATGAGTATTGAAGCTACAAAAAGAAGTAGACCAAGAACATATCTTTTTTTCTTAAGCAAAAAAAAACCTCCGAGCGCCAGAGCCATCATGACGACATCATTATGGCCGTCGACGAGTGTTGAGACCATGACCAGTGGATTGAGGGCAAAAAATGCCAAAGCCCAGGGCTTTCTTTCCGAGGCAATCCAAATGAGATAACAAAGGACCAAATACCATAGGGTGATAAAAATTTTGAACGTAAATAACGTGAATAAGAGATTGCCGGCACCTAAAAAATGCGGAATAGCCGTGAGTGCTATCCAGACAGGACCGTAGAGCGCCACTTTATTCGCTGCATGGAGAAAACTAAAACTCGGCTCGTTGGGCAAATCTATGGGCATAACGATGTACGGGTTTTCCCGGTAAAGAAAAGTAACTTTGGCCGTCGCAATATAATTGAAAATATCGTTTGAGAGGGCTGGATACGACCACACCAGAATGGCAATACTACCGGCGATTAATAGCCAAATATGTTTTGACGTCAATGATCCTTTTTTTATACGGTATAACACCCAAAAATACCATCCAAAAAGTGCGGTGACGGTAGACGTATACCAAATGACCGGATACAGTGTTTGAAAATAAATAATGGGTTGAAGCGAAGCAATTTTGGGTAATAATGCGTTTGCGTCCACAAATCCCCATGATGGTATCGTCAAAAAAATGAGCGCTATGTAGTAGAATATAGTAGCAACCATAAACACACCACGTATTAATTCAGATTTTTCCGCAGGCGATTGTACCACCCACACAAAACATCTGCTGCAAATATATATGCAAACGGCAGTATCGGTATTAAATATCGCGCAGAGGATTGATTTAATGAAATCATGATAAAGTACATAATCGTCCACAAGTACACTATTTGCGCAGCTTTAGATAGACGAAAAAATGAACGGGTGTGATTCAAAATCCAGATCCAGGACAGACCAAAAAGAACGGGCCAGCTGAAATGCCAATTTGCATCGTGAATCACTGGTTGGTCGCCCCACCATACATGCCAACGATTAAAGAAAATTAAATCCCACACCGTAAAAAAACGGTTTAATTTACTCACATTGTAGATATAACTCCACTTGGCAATCCCCAAAACACTCCACGGCGTATACCCGCGATAATATATTGGAATATACGTGACTATTGCTACAACCGCGATCGACAGGTAACCGAGAATGAACCACCCGAACATTTTTCTTCTGTTTAACAGAATATATACAGTATAAATAGCAAGTAACGGTAAAGAAATCGAAAATATTTTTGTCATCATTGCGACTCCAAGCAATATCATGGAGATGAGTATTGAAAATCCGCTTTTATCAAGTCCTTTGATAAAAAAATAGATGGACCATATCTGAAACGTCATCATAGGAATGTCCAACAGTGGCATAAATTTAAATTGACTCGTAATTAAAGGCTGAAATAAAATGAGTATAATAACCATCAATACGATGGGTGTCGAAGAAATAATTTGCTTTCCAAGAAAATATATACCGGTTAAAAAGAATATAAATATTACTATCATGACGATATTCGGATTATCAAATAAAACGATCGATAATGAAAATAGCTGCTTCCCCAACGGTGGTGTACCAGGATTGACATCCAATAAGCTTTCCCCTTTGAGATATGCTCCCGCGGCATATGCATAAAGCGTCTCATCGGGAATAGATGCTGTCGGATGTAGGCTAATATATTGTGAATTAAGATAAGCGTTTTTGAATCCTTCATAGCCGGCCCAATACGAACCTTGAAAATACGAACGCGATTCATACATCAGAAATCCGAAACGGATAATGATAAATGTGGCAAGGATGATAGTGATCATCCGTGGTTTACGCCTCATCATAGTTCGTTAAATTGGTTAATGTTTTTGCGTTCCTCTATTGCTGCATCAATTGATTTATGTAACGGAAGTAAGACCGGAGATTGTTTTTCTGGTTGCCAGAGCATCTCAGCGGGAAGTTGGTTTCTTAATGTATGTAAGATTGATTCATGAACTATAATATACTCCTGTATTATGGGTATCATTGAGCTGATATCGTTATGTTTCTGCTTCGATAATACGATGAGCAAGGATAAACGATGAGCATAATTATTCGAACGATCTAGTGCATCAAGCGCGAGAACATATTGTTTGTATTCAAAGAGCGTTTTTGCTTCAACGAGATATTTATCGGATAAAGAAAGGTAATATTTCGTTTTTGCTATACTTCCGAAGTACCAATACTTTTTTATATCATCAACTGCTCTTGAAATTCTGTAAAGCTTGTTCCCCGGCATATAGGAAGGGTAAGGAAGAACGTATGAGGCGCTCGCGCGCTCGATGGGTAGTATGGAGAAAGTAGTAAGTAGTAAGGAAAAAATGAACAATAAAATACTATTTTTCTTATTCATGATGATTGTTGATTGTAATATAACGCATGTAGGCCATAGGATGATGCAACGCTGAAAATAATGCGAAGAGTAATCCCCAGTATCCGTCAAGAAATCCCTTATGACGAACGTAGAGAAGAATAAACGTAACGGATGGTTTGACTGCGTTGTATACGAACCATGTAACAAGATTAACGGCTAACTTTTGGTGTTTCATCTCATCCGCCTGTAGGTCAATATACGAATTTGCCTTGTGCCAGTATTCGGCAATCGAGTCGTATGAACGATGACTAAGGGGATTCTTGAGATACCCTACTGGCCCATCAACTCCAATCTGCTCATGCACGCTCTTACATGGAAAGTGTGCATAACCACGCCTGACAAGCCGGATGACGTAATCCGGATACTGACCACCCTTCCGCATCCAATGACCGCAGAAGAAATTCTTGCGAGGAATATAGTAACCGTTGAACTTAGGACTTAGGACTGAGGACGTAGGACATAGGACCGCGAGAATTTCAGCACGAAGGTCGCTTGTCACGACCTCATCTGCATCAAGCTGGAGAATCCATTCGCCATGGCAAGCCTCAAGAGCTTTTTGTTTATTGATATGAAATATCGGTGGATTATCTGTACTCATAATCCGGGCGTTATATTTCTTGGCGATTTCCAGAGTCCGATCGCCTGATCCAGCATCCACAAGTACTATTTCATGAACCCAAGGGGCTACGAAAGAGAGGCATGCTTCAAGCTTCTTTTCTTCGTTGTAGACGGCTATAGCTACCGATACTGTTATTTTCTTTTTTTCCATAAGATTGCCCCTAAGCCCATACCAGGGATTACCATGAACGAAAGAATACTTATCCAGTTTGCCATACGGCGCGTCTTTGTATCGCTAAAACGAATGGTGACCGTATGGACACCTTTCGGTACAAAAAACGTCATCAATCCTCTATGGAGAGAACTTTGAAATTCAATTGGAATAATTTTATCATCCACAAATACATTCCAACCCGGAAAATAAAGAGTGTTTTCGACGAGTTGCACTTCTCGTTCGCTCTTTATAGTATACGCCCGAGTAGTGGTATTTCGTAGGCGCATTTCTATACTTGCCGTCCCGCTGATAACTTCTATAGGCGCTTTCGGCCTATGTTCCATAAAACGAACGGACCAAATTGGACTCGCTTCGCCCGTATCAGTCGTTGCATCAAATATTCCGGTAAAATATTCTTCAGGAAAATTTATGTACCCGTTCGGACGCCACATCTTCGAGGTAATAATAATGGATAAAAAGCAAAAAATAATACATAACAAACGCGTAGTATTTTGACCCCATATACTCAAAGATAGTATTTGAGCGATCGACACACCTCCCAAAACGGCTGCAAGAAATGTAGTTAAGGAAAGAAATCGCCATGGAAATTGCAATTTAACCATGAGCGGTACTCTCTCCCAAATGCCTGCGGATTGCGGTGTCATGAGAAATAAAGCAGTAAAAAAGAAGAATAAACACCCACCGATGAACCATTTCGCTCCCCTTTGCTTTGCTCTCCATAGACACCAAAATGCTCCAATTATTGCTACCCAACCGCTCAACCCTATCTCTTTGCTAAACTCGCTTCCGCCACCATAATTCCATGGAGAAGAGAAAAACCAATTCCATGCAGTAAATCCACCGCCATATGCTCCCTTTGTCACTTTATCTATAAGAATATATTTTTGTTCAAAAACTGCCGGCACCCAAAAAAACGCGGAAAGTAAAAAACCGAACATAAGTCCTATCAGACTAAAAAGCACAAAGCGATTCTTCTGCTTCGTTTCATAAAAATAGAGATACAGACCATACATTCCAAGTATAGGCAAAAATATGACGCTCAATGCGTTGTGAGATAAAATAAGTCCGGCAGTGCTTACCGCTACAACGATCATTGACGCCAAAGATCGTTTAGGATACAGCGCCAAACGCAATAAACTCCAACAAATTAATGGTGGAAAAATAAATGCAACATGTTCTCCGAGCGCACCACGCACATATAAATCTACAAAGCGATAGGGGGAAAAAGCATAAAGAATTGCGGCAACAACACCAGCAACACGCCCCCACCCAGCTGTGACCCACATATACATAGTCAATATACTGAGGATATATGCGAGTGAAAATACTAATTTCGTACTATCAATCAACGAAAATCCAACCACATGAAACAGGGAAGCAACATACGACGTCAAAGGATAAACAAATTCAATAATCGGACTCCCGTATCCCCAATTAAGATTGGATGCCCACCGGGGTACTACGTTTCCTTCCGTAAGAGAGGCATAGAAATTTGCTATTCGGGCTATATGGATCCTGCCATCATGCGTCAAAGGAATCCCTTCATGAAGCATCGGCACTAAAGGGAGAATGGAGACCAATATGAGCCAAAACCATGAAGATTTCAAAAAACTACTATAATTTTTCATAATAATTCAACCGCATCATGATAAACCAAACAAAAAATAAACCCAATGAAATAATGCTAATACTATTTGCGACCTCTCTCACTTTTGTATTGCTAAAATAAATATTGACGACGTGGTTTCCTGCCGGAACATAATAGGTAATAATTCCCCTGTTTGCAGGATCCTGAAATTCAATTTGAGACTCTTTTCCGTCAATAAATACCTTCCACCCTGGAAAGTAAAGGGTGTTTTCTGCTATCCGCAATTGATCTTCTGCAGTCACAGCATATTGCCTATGCGTTGTATTCCTGAATACCTCAGTTATCGTTCCTATTCCGCTCAGAATAAACGCGAGGTGAGTAGGACGTTGTCCCATCGCCCGGATTGACCATATCGGCGAACTTTCTCCTGTATCTGTGGTGCTTGGAAATATTGCACTATAGACCGATTCATCGCGTTGCTCGTAACCCGAAGGGTGCCACATGGTTGCTGTCGAAAAAATAGTCAGGAAACAAAAGGCAATCAGCAGAATATGTTTATTTTTCTGTAGTAATGATGGGATTGATATTCCCCCTAATACCGCAGAGGCCAATACCGATAGTGATAAAAATCTCCAGGGAAATTGGAATTTTTGAAGTAATACAATCCTCTGCCATATACCACTTGATGCTTCCGTCATCATAAATAATGAAACGATCAACATGCTCAGCGCTCCAACAAGCATGATGCGCAACGTTTGGTCTTTCGACTTCCCTATGACCATAATCGATAGCACTATACCAATCCATTGCCCAAAACCCAAAAATTTCGACAATACTTCGCCGCTGCCGTAATTCCACGATGAATAGAGAAACCACGTCCATGGCACAAAACGATGCAGTGCTTCGCCAGCAGTCACGATGTCGCGGAGTGTATATTTTCCTTCAACGAGTGCAGGAATCCAGAAAAAGGCGGAGAGAGCGAAGCCGAGAAGTAAGTAGTAGGTAGTAAGGAGTAGGTAGTTAGGGGAATGCTTGGATTCAAAAGTAAATAAATACACTACGTATAACGCTATAAGGGGCAATATCATGAGGGCGATGGCGTTATGAGACAAAAGGAGTCCTGCCATACTCAGCGCAGTAATTACTCCGCCTGGTTTGCTCCGGTGATTTTTGGCTATTCCAAGCATTCCATAAAAAACAAGCGGCGGAAATACAAATGCTACATGTTCCCCTATCGCCCCTCTGACATAGAGATCCACAAATCTGTACGGAGCAAATATATACAACAGTGCTCCAATGAGTCCTGCTCTTTTACCAAACGCGCTACTCATCCATAGATACATCGTAAGAGCACTTAAAATGTAAGCAACACCAAAAACAAGCTTTGTGCTATCCACAAACGAAAACCCAATAACATGAAACAGCGAAGCCACATAGGAAGGCAACGGATAGAGGAACATGAGAATCGGATGTCCATACCCCCAATTGAGGTTCCCTGCCCAACGAGGGATGAGATTGCCCTCAGAAAGTGATTGATAAAAATTAGCAATCCGGGCAACATGATCCGGAGTATCATGCCCGACCGGTAACCCCGGCCGCACAAGATCCAATACCGGAAGAAGAGAAAGGATGATAAGAAGCAACGGAATAAATCGTTTCATACATTAATATTGCCGTCTCTCGAGTACCAGTCCGTTGAGAAGTGTCTTGATCCACATTGTTTTCCCGCCCTGCACCACCGTTTCGAGCCACCCGTTCTGGCGCCACGGTTTATCATTATCCGGTTCGGATATGAGATACGCCAGTCCCTTCTTTTGGCGGCCGGGTTCATATCCGTATGTTTGTTTCCCATACGTTTTAAATAAATAATCATACGGCCAGGTATACACGGAAGGAATAAAAACGAATACGGAAAACGGCTGTCCATTGGCATCTTTGTAGATTGTGTCAAGCACGAACCGCTTTCCCTGAATTTTTTCAAATTTACCCGTATCGCCCAGATCGGACGTATACGAGACATACATCCGGAATGCGGATCCCAATCCTAAACCCAAAATAAACAGAGAAATCACGATTGCCGCTAACGAAACAAAAGGCGTATTCTTTTTTCTCTGAACACACGCCACTATCGCGTAGGTGAATAACAGAAGAAACCCAAGGCGCGTATGGGTGAGATAATAATCCCAAACGACATTATTTAACACCAAATATCCTGCCCACGTGGTCACCAACATAAGCACTAAAAATAGTATAAATTTCCGATGTTTTGATTCCCGGATTTGAAATAAACCAAACCCGACGACCGGCATAACGGCATATAACAATATCTTTTGCGCCTGACCGGAAATCCATCCGAATTCAAACGTAAATGTATTTGTAAAATTATTCCAATAGTCTACCCCGTGAGAGTACAACCGTTTCGACTCAAATATTGAGCTGCCTCCCGCACTACCGTGCACTGTATATTCCCATGCTGACCGGACCGCCATAAATCCATGCCTTGCTTCAAACAGAAACATCGGCAAATAGCCGAAGACAATGGCAAGCACGCAGTACAGATATACCCGCACGTCACGGATTTTGTAGATGAGGGGTATGGACAGTAACACTGATACAGTCAAGGGTACGGCAACGCCAAGCTGAGAATGATAGCTAAATCCGGACATAAATACGGCGAGTGGCGCATATTTCCGGGGATTTTGGGGAATTTTATAGACAAAATACAAAGCCAATAGTACAAACGGCGTAATCGGATGACTGCTCCAAATAAATCGCGATTGTGAAACGATGAGTGGTGAGACCGCGACAAAAAATAATAACAGTACTGATCCGATCTTACCGAATATCTTATATCCGATATACCACGCAAGCATCAATGAGAGAACTCCAAAAAGAACCATGAATAGTTGGCCGCCGATCGGGTTTCCCTGAAATAGTATGTATGCAAGCGCAATGAGATAAAAATATCCAGGCCCGTGGAATATCCCGTTTATTCCGGCGACACCGGACCCTGCTTCCGCGCCAATCAGGGTAAATTTATGGTTCACTACGATATCGTACGCAGCCAGGTAATCCCGCCCGTGATCATGACCAAAAAGATAATTGCCATTGATAAGCTCGGGTATCCGAAGAACGATCCCCCATATAAATAGAAAAATAATAACCGGAATAAATAATTTCATACCTCTATTCCCTGTCGACAATGTGTATGGCAGGTGTACCGTCTAAATAGGTAATATTCGCCTTTGTTCCGTGTATTATTTCACCCGGAGTCCCGATATAAAGAATCGTTCCGTTTTTTACTTCATTCGGCCAATCAATCTTTCGAAATTCGTATTTGTTGAAACGATTAAATTTTTCATCAAAACTTCCGGATACCGTGCCACCCTGTGCGAGATACTTTTGCGGATCATGTTTACTAAAAAAAAGAAAAAACATATATGGTTGTTCGAGATCAGTGGAAACTACAATTTTCGTGTATTCATCAGTATGTGCCTCTGCGTATTCTACTGCTTGTTTATATCCATATTGCCAATACTGAGAGTATTCAGCATTCATATGAACAAAATACATATGGAGGTAATACATACCCATACCTATTATCACAGCGGTTAATACTGCGATGAATGGTATTTTCGCTATTGGTCTATGATGTTTTATATATTCGAACACGGACAACACTCCTATTGCAGAAAATGCCTGGAAAGAAGGCAAAAATACCAGAGTTCGGATCGCATGGGGTAATTGCGTCGTCGGTGACGCGGCTACGGGTGCCAAAGCGAACCATCCGAGAAATAATAAGTTCGAGGGTTTTCTTACTCTTAGCAATTGATAGATTCCGATCAAAATAAACGGCAGCTCCCAGATGTAGAGCAAACCCATTCCCGGAGCGTGGTGTCGCTCATGATCTCCGGTAATGAATAACCATTTGGGAGAAAAATGAATGAGGTATCCCCGTATGACGGTTTTGGCATACTCAATCCGCCGGTTATCAAATAATTGCCCGAGAACATAATTATGCGCTTTATCATATTCCAACTTTTGAATATTTACAGACAATAACTCTGTCTGTTCGCGGAAAGAACTCGTTCCCTTTAACCTCATGAGGGTATTCTTATCCAAAAGAACCGGAACGAGCGGCAACAGCATGATGAACCCTAAGACAAGAGCTGTAACCACTGATTTCTTATTGTTGGCGAGCTGTTTTCTATAGATAATGGATAAAAATACAATAAGAGTAGGGACAAATATCCGTTCGCTGTGATAGGCGTATAAGGCAAGCATGAAAAGAACACATCCCATAGCTAAACCCCGACGGTAATATATTCCCCGGAGAAAAAAATAGACGGCCCATATATTGAGGGTTAATCCCACATTGGCTTCAAAAGCAATACGCGAAAATTGTATATGCCAGGGTGAAATGGCCATAAATAATGATACGAGCATTGGTAATGCGCCTGCCATTCCGGGTGAAACTCCCATCACCGTCTCACTCTGATCCTCCCGAGCGTGGCGCACTAAAAGTTCTACTAATAGGTATGTCCCGAGCACTGCCAATACGCCAAATAACGCACTCGGCAATCGAACGGCAAATACAGAAAGACCAAATACGGCAACTGCCGGTACCGTCAGATATGTATACAATGGGGGTTTATAATCATCAAATGACCGTATGCTTAATGGTAAAAATGATCCGTATTCATCACGTCCGGTCTTCAATATACTGTATGCGTTATACCCCAGAGACACTTCGTCCCAGTCAGGACTAACCGGCACGGCACCTAACTGCCAAAATCGCAGAATTATCGCGAGAAAAAAAATAATCGCAACGGGAATAGCTGAATATAATCGTTTCATAACGGATTACTTCTCAAATAATGTTAATACCGGACTACCGTCTAATAGTGCAATAGTTTTTACAATTTTTACCCCTGTTGGGACTTGGTTGGGAGGAAAAATATAGAGTGATACATCATCGAGAACCGGAAGCGCACTCCCAAAAATAAACGGACCGAATCCGTCAACATGATAAAACCCTGCAGCGTCAAAATATGATGTGTTGCTTTTATGAAACCGCTCCGGATTATACGCGGTATAAAAAAGTGTATACATATATGCCCTGCCGATTGACTCACTTAAATATATTTTTTTGTACTTACTCGTATTGGAGTTTACATAATCAAGCGCCTGCTTGTATCCATATTGCCATTCACCGGAATATATTCTAGGGTAATGGGTATAATAATTATGAAGGTAGTAACTGACATTACCCGCATACAAAACAACAAGTAATATACTACATATGAGACGGACCTTCTTTTTGTGAACGTTACTCAAAAATACGACAATTCCAAGGGCAATAAAAATGTGCCAAGTGGGAAGAGAGTTGAGTATTCGGAGTGCATGAGGAGTCTCGCGGGCAACAGCAGCAGGAATAATTGCCGTGATAAGCCAATAGAGTAATAACACGGCCTGTGAACGAAAATATGCAAGCATGACGAACACGCCAAGCAACAAGAACGGCAAATCCACACTATACAGTTGGCCTACATCCTGTGTAGAGAATTTCGGATTACCATCGCCTTTTATGAACAAAAAATCCGCGGTAAAATGGTCAAAATAGTGCATGAGAAAACTCCGGGCAAACCCAATGCGCCTGTTATCAAAAATGGCGGACATAAACGAATGATTATCATATGCTCTCCGGTCGTTTGCTCTCTCCACGATACTTATATCTGAAAAAATATTCACTTCGTTATACCGAAGTCTTGCCTCTTTAGATAAAAGATGCGGAAGGATAGGGAGCAGAAGAACGATCGATAGAATGATTCCTCCCAGAAAAATCTTTTTATGAACGAATACTCGTTTTCCGATAAAAACAACTACCCCGAGAGCCGCAAACGGGACGAAATACCGCGCACTGTTGAAGGTATAGACTGCGGCGACAAACGGCAGCCAGCAAACCCAATAAAGTTTCGCATTTCGACGAGCCGCCAAACACAACACAACGCCAAGGACGATGAAAAAGAGGGCAATAGTTGCCTCGAACCCGGCCCGCGACAGATTAATGTGCCAGGGAGAAATAGCCAACAATAGCGCCGATATGGTTGGCAAGTCAAAAGTCGAACGTCCATAAGGTTTATAAAGCGTATCCCGGAATAATTCTTGTACGAGAAAATAGGTCAACAATACCGTAAGTGTTCCGAATAATACCGAAGGTAATCGAACGGCTAATTCGTTCAAGCCGAACAATGCGACAAAAGGAACAGTGATGTAAATGGCAAGCGGTGGTTTATAGTCGCCGTAGCCCACAAACGTATCAATCGGCAAAAACCTGCCATGTTCATCGCGACCCGTCTTAAGGATGCTATAAGCATTGTACCCGATCGATACTTCATCCCAAGAGAGAGCCGGTGGATTATCCCATACGTTGTAAAAACGGAGACCAAACGCAAGACCGACAATAAAAATTAATATGATTCGTATTTTGATACTCACGGTTTTGGAATAGTAATGACTGGCGCTGGTGACATGCTTTCAATCAGTTGAAACGCTTCGGCTCCATCTCTCCAGTTGATGCGCTCGATGAACTTCGAATTTGGTGTGGTAATACACCCACCTTTATTTATGTATAAAATTCGTAATCCCGGATACTGTCGATCCATAGTTGCACGGTATTCTGCACTGGGACAGTCTAAGGGAACAAATATATATTTATCAAACCCTGTGTAATCATAATCCCGCGGTGATCCTAATGCTTGATAACGCGTAGGACTATAACCCGTAAAAAATAACAAATAAATATACGGACTTGAGTTCGTTTTTGTAATAACAATTTTATCGTAATTCTGGTTACTGTATTGCAAGGACGCAACCAACTCCTTGTAGGCAAATCCACGATAATAGGGCAAATGGAAAGGCTGATGAAAAAACAATTCGTGGATAAAAAACGAAATATTGACCCCATAGAAAACGACTATTCCTAAAACCGCAACGATACGAATGTTCTTGCGAACACATGCGATAGATTGAAGAATCCCAAATGCAACCAAGATACTGCCCGGCAAGATCGCAAAATAGTATCGATGAATATTTGGGGTTTCCTGACCAAATACTGCCAACCCGAGCGGCGTGAGTAATAACCAACCGAAAATTAAATATCCCCACCGCTTTTTCGACTTTACTATTTGATACAAACCAATGAGCATGAACGGCAGGTCTACAAAATACATAAATCCGATATTTGGAATTTTTTCCCGTTCCGGTTGATTTGCCTGAAAAAATAAAAAGTCAAATCCAAAATAATTAGTATAATTACGGATCATATATCTGCCGTAATCGACAATTTTATTGTGATACATACGGGTGGATAGCATAGGAGATCCCGCTACGCCATCTTCCCGTATTTGTTCGTTGAGCGGCAATATCACATCCTGAGATGAAAATATATTTACCTGCCCGAAACGGGAACCCGAAGATCCAAACATCAAATATATAGTGGTCAATAGAATAGCCATCATATATCCAGCAAAAACAAGTTTCATTTTTTTATCCAATCGCGGGAAATAATACCAAAATAAAAGTGGAATAAATCCCAACAACAATACTCTGGGAGAGGCATAGGTGAAACAACTTATTATCCAAAATCCTAATCCACAAACCGCCCAGATATATTTTTTGGTGTCCACATATTTTCCGGCACAATACCAGCCAACGAGCATAAAAAGCACGGCAACCAACGGATCACTTTGCACTCTTGAAAGAAGTAAGGAACTTGGTGAGAACGAAACGATCGCTGCGGTGACCAACGAAAGAAGTACATGTTGTGTAAGCGCAAACGTCACAGCTGCTGATACCAACACAATCAATGTTCCTGCTACTGCGGAAGGCATTCGAACGGAAAATTCGTTGAGTCCGAATAATGCAACAAATGGAACAGTAAGATAGGAATAGATAGCTCCCTTATAGTCATCAAACGATCTGAGAACAAGTGGGATTGGCTTGCCGTATTCGTCTTTTCCGGTTTTCAAAAGTGAATACGCATTGTATCCAAATGCAGCCTCGTCCGCGTGAAATCCTTCCGGAATCGTATCGATTTTCCATATACGGAGGATAGCCCCAAATAAGAGAATGAAAAAGAGTATAAGAACTATCTGCGTTCGTTTCATGGCTAGTATCGTAGTATTTTTCGGACTCTTCAAGTATTATATCCTAGATAAAGAAAAAAACATGGGCAAATCTCTATTATTATATCTGGTAGGAGTGACCCTATTTACCCTGGTTTTATTTCGGCCGTTTACCCTCCATATCCACGATTCGGTCGTCAATGTCATCGACCCATTATTTTACTCATGGAATTTATCGCATAATGCCGACTATTGGTTTAAAGGTTTTGATGCACTCGTCAATACAAATATTTTTTATCCTTTAACCAACACCATTGCGTACTCAGATACTCTCTGGGGCCAAAGTGTATTTATAAACCCGATTATATGGATTACCCATAACCCGATCTTGGCTCAAAACATAATTGTCCTTCTCTCATTCCCACTTTCTGCAATGGCTATGTTCCTGCTGTCTTATTATTGCACGCGAAATAAAATGGCATCCTTCCTATCCGGAGTATTTTATGCTTTTTCATACCCACGGCTTTCTCAAATCGGACATCTGCCCATGATCAGCAGTCAGTGGCTACCCCTCTATATACTCTATCTGTTTAAATTTTTGGATGACCGTACCCGAAAAAATTTCCTTCTCGTATGCATCTGGTATATTCTGTCGATCACATCAAGCATCTATTTTGGTATTTTTCTCATACCGGTAACCGTGATCATGATCGCTCTGGACTTTATAAAACATTTATACCGTCATACCGTATACCAATATAAAAATACAATAATTGCCATCCTTCCTGTAATCGTGCCGTTTATCATTCTGGTAGGTATCGTATTATTCCCGTATATCCGCCTGAAAGTAGAGAATCCTGATATAAAACGCACCATAGACGACGTGACGCATTTACGAGCAAACGTGACAGATTATTTCAGCGTGCTTCCCACTAGCATCAATATCTATAAGCTTCCGACGAACACGAACGAACACGTTCTATTCCCTACGATCACGTTACTGCTGCTTGCAGTCACGGGTCTCGTTACATCATATAAACGCAATAGATACATGATGAGTATAATCGCACTCATTGCGTTCACATCTTTTGTCCTGTCTCTTGGAAATGAACAGAGATTTACTATCGGATCATATATAACCGACTCTGTTAAGCTACCTTATTATTACCTCTATAACATATTCCCAATGTTTCAAATGATCCGCGCGCCAGCCCGGTTTGGAATATTTGTCATTATTGCTCTCAGTGTACTTGCGGCATGGGGCATCGATCATGTCCTGAAAAAAAGTAAATCATTATGGTTGATGGGAATATTTCTTTGTCTGTTTATTTTTGAAATCTGGCAGACCACCACTCCATTCGTCATGATCCCTCTGAAACAATCGATTCCCGAAATCTATATGTGGATACGCGACCAACCTGAGCCAATGATACTCGCCGAGCTGCCCGTATCTCTATCCTTCTACTACGGAAATAGCATGGAAGATCAATTATATAGATCCTACACTGCGCTGAGGAAACCTGATGTTTATGCTTTGGAAACCTATCGGATGTACTTCTCTTCTTTTCACAAAAAACGCATGATAAATGGCTATAGCGGCTTCTCGCCGGAGAGTTATAATAGATTAGTCGAAACTCTGGAAAACTTTCCTTCTGAAGTCTCGATAAAAGCCCTGCAGGACATCGGTGTGACACATGCAGTCCTCCATATCCGGCAATATGAAGAGAAAAAAAGAAACGAAATAATACAAGCTCTGACTAACGCATCATTGTTGACCCTCACCTATTCTCGCAACGATGATCGAGTCTATACAATAAATAAGAAGCAATAATATCTATGAAAAGACTATTACTCCTCTATAAAAACCCTTTCTGTATTCTTGGGTTTATTACCATACTATTTTTCTGGCAAATATTTTTCAAAGGATATGTTCCTTTTCCCGGTGATTTACTACTCTCAGAGTATAATCCCTGGCGCCAGAGCTCCTACTTCGGATACACGCCCGGGGCTCTACCGAATAAAGCGCAATATTTTGACACAATCCGGGAATTCTACCCATGGTTGGACTTCACCGTTGGCGAGATAAAAAAAGGAAACATGCCGCTTTGGAATCCTTATAACTTCTCCGGACAACCGCATATGGCCAATTACCTTACCGCGGTTTTCTACCCCTTTACCCTACTCTATTTTATTTTCGGAACTATCAACGGTTATTCTCTCATGATCGCGCTTGCACCACTCTTAACATCGTTGTGTATGTTTTTGTATGCTAAAAAAATCGGAATCTCTCCAATCGGATCTTTCTTTTCCGCATGTATTCTTGCGTATTCTTCTTATATGACCGACTGGCTGGAATTCGGAGTCGTGGGGCATACACTTGCCTGGTTTCCACTTGTATTGTATGCAGTTGAACATTTACGATCTCACACAAGCATACGACATCTTATTATTTTTACGTTTGCAATGACCTCGTCGTTGTTCGCCGGATACCCGATGGATTTTCTGTTTTATTTCGGTTTTTCCCTAGTCTATGTTCTATATATTGCCTATAGAGATCACAAATCTGAGAACCAGCCATATTCCACCTTGGTCATACGGGTATTCCCTGGCTTTGCATTTTCTCTTTTGATAGGAAGCATCCAGCTCTTCCCCGCTATAGCATACTTTCTCAAATCAGCTAGGACCTCTGTACCCTATGAATTCTTTGTGAACAATATGTTAATCCAACCATTTCAGCTCGTCATGACCATAATACCTGATTATTTCGGCAATCCCGTCACAAAAAACTATTGGCTTTCGACATCATATGTGAATTTGACCTTAACTTTTGGCGTTGCATCCCTCCTATTTGCGTCAGTATTCATCTTTAACCTGCGTAAAAAAGATTTTTTTATTCATTACCGGGAAATTCTATATATTGCTTCTCTGCTGATCATCTATCTCCTGATTGTCAGATCACCGTTTACGGAAGTGCTGTATAGAATTAATATTCCTCTTTTTTCAACAAGCTCACCCACCCATCTTTTAACAATCGGAATTTTTGCGTGGAGTATTCTGGCCGGACGGGGACTGGATCTCTATCTGAAAAATAAAGAAAAGTTATATATGCTCATCCCTGTTACTCTCGCCTTTTTTTTCGCGTGGGTGGGCATTCGCTTCATCCCTCAAATGTATCAAGTTGTCGCATTACGTAACAGTATATATTCTTCCGGAATTTTTATCGGACTATTGATCTTATTTATTCTCGGATCCAAAAAAATAAGCCTCAAAAAATACATAATTATACTTATCATCCTCATAACAATTCTCGAGCGGTTTACCGCCTTTCAAAAATTTAACCCCTATACACCCAAAGAGTACGTATATCCTCATTCTGACGTTTTGACCCATCTTCAAGCTATCTCCGGAATCGACAGATTTTACGGATACGGAACGGCAAAAATTGAATCCAATATCAATACGCTCTATAGTCTCCATTCAACAGATGGTTTTGGTGCGATAAATTATGCTTTCTATAACGGATTTATCCGCGCATCCCAGGACGGAAAAATCGTAAAAACGTTTACCCATATAAACCG
>CAYHFH010000004.1:0-4704 GCA_964355865.1 uncultured Gammaproteobacteria bacterium | reverse complement strand
TCTATTGACGGGAAACAGGCCGTCACGTTGAAAGCAAATTTCGCTCTCAGGGCCGTATTGATCCCTGCAGGATCGCATACTGTTGTCATGAACTACCTTCCGGACGAATTTATTCTCGGGGCCACAGTGTCACTCGTTGGCCTTACCCTCTTTGCCTTATATTTAACGATAGGGAGCCGCTATCACGTTAAAACGCGCAGTTGATGCCTGTGTCGATTCTATTACATCCTCAAAAACACTTCCCGGAATGGCATCAGCTCGAACGCGAAGCACTCTGATGTCATCGTTGGCATAATACGTGTCCAAGAAGGAAGCCGATGTGGTAGATCCTATCAATGAAACCGGCGAATCGATAATATAGCTAATCGGATATTGTTTTACCATAGCTGCGACCTCGATGATATTTAAAGACGACGTGATAATTGATGCGGCTTCTTTTCTTCTTGCGACCTCTTGGGGCGGGGCTTTAAACCAGTACAAAAACTGCTCTCCGGAATAAAACATCGGTCTATCAAGTAACATGCTAAATACCGGACCTTCCGTGTCAAACTTAAAATAGCGTGGGTCTACCAGAAACACATCATTGGAGTGTGTTGCGCTTCTCATTGCTTTCGCGCCATCGAGAATCCCTTTCGAAATAGAAAAGCCCCTTTTATGTATAACATCAGAAATATTTTGGTATGTTCTGTAGAGTGGTCTGGGCACCGTCAAAAAAATAACAATAAACGCAATTATTACGCTCAAACGTCTGTGCCTATCAGTCACATACTGTATAACCAAAGCCGCGTAAAAGGAAGAAAATATGAAAACGGAAATAAGAAAATTAAATGTGTTCGACTCACCGGTATCCTGATTGTAGAAAAATCCCAGAAGAAAACTTGTACAGAGTGCCGGAAACATAAAGACGTGAAACCCCAGCGGTAATTGTTTTAATGTATTTTTATTATTAAACAGGGCGATGACCTTGGTTCCATAGATGGCGACGATATATATTGCAGTAAATAGGATATTAAAAAACAGTACCTGCATCCATTTATGATCCCCCTCATAGATAATACGTGCCTGTTCCAACCGTAATAGATTCAACCAAGGTTGAACGATAAAATTCTGTGCTCTCCAGAAGCCAAGATAATATAATCCTCCGGCGCCCGCATTTGTCTGCATATAAACGGGAAGAACTAACGCTACGGTGACTAACCCTACTACTGCAGCTATTTTTGACCTATGTCTAATCGCGTCAAATAGGGCAATGCTCAACAATCCAACATACATAAAAAAAGCCACATATATCTTCATACCGGCTGTGCTTGCAAAAAGAAGTGACGTGACTATTACGGTTACCACCGTAGGTTTTTTTCGGACATAAAACAACATCGTCATTGCAGCGACCCCAACCATCACCGCCATCGCTCGTGGGTAGTTAGCCAAAAAGCCGGGACCGTCTTCAAGGGAGCTCATGGAAAAAGGCGGGGCGCTTTTTAGCGCGATGATTATCCAATATATTGCGTCGCTTCCAAAATAAAAGAAAAAAAGAGTCCACAACCCTAAATTCCCGGATCCGCCCAATTGCCAAACCAAACCAAACAATAATATGCCCATCAGAAGCGCGATAAGCACGGTCGAATATTGAAACTGCAACTGAAAAACAGGAAGCCCGGATATACGGGATGTTTCTCCAACTACGATATTTGACCAATAGTGATAATTTTCCAACAATGCACCGGTCATACCCGGATGCTTGGGGGGAATTGAATCTATTATTTTTCTTGATAATGATCCATAGAAAAAATTATCATTTGCATTACCGCAACAATAATAGGCAGTGCCTTTAAGAACCACGCCAGTAAACCAAATAGTCGAGAGCTGCATAAACGAACCGATGAGTATGACCGACCATATTTTCCAATTCATCGCAAATGGTACTCCTATCTCAGTTTTTTGACTTTTCTGCCGCACATGTAACCATATAACGAAGCATGCCAATACATAGAAATACGTGAGATATCGTATATGCAAAACCCCAAAAAGGTACCCCTGATAGGCAAATAGCACCATGCCGAGCGTTATGGAAATCGATATTTTAATAATCCGGGGTATGGATATCTGACGAAGCAAAAGGGAACCGGGTATATAATAAGCAATACATACCACTACGAAGTAGTATAAAAATTGCAGCCAAAATATCGAATCTATGAGAGAAAATGTCGGCATATATATAAACTGTACATTTCAAGAATCACTCATGATAGTATCATAGAGAAATTATATTGATGAGAGTATGAATAAACTTTGGAAATTGCTGGAAAAACATATCGTTCTGATCATTATCGTGGTACTTGCATCAGTCTTTCGATTTATCCATCTCGATAAAATTCCAGCTGCAATCACCGGGGATGAACTTCTTTATGCAATAACGGCAAAATCTATATACCTGACGGGACACGATATATCCGGTACGTGGAATCCGTTATCTGCGTTTGCATTCCAATATCCGCCGGGCGAACACCAGGCGGAACTCCCCTATGTTATCCACCTGCCGTTTAGCGGGCCGTTTCCATTTTCACTTCTCATGTCCAAACTTCCATTTGCTTTTTTAAGTATTGGAATAGTGATACTCCTGTATAAAATCGCGGAAGTATTATTTGGAACAAAAGTTGCGCAATGCACTGGGTTTATTGCCGCAATTAATCCTTGGCTGATGGTCATGGGGAGAACCGGCTATGAATCCACACCGGCAACCTTTTTTTACCTTCTTTCGCTATATATGTTACTTACAACCCATTCTTGGAAGATTCTATGGAGTCTTATTCCTCTTTTTCTGGCATTTTACTCCTATATTGGTACAAAACTCATCTTTATACCTTTTGTTCTCATGGTACTACTTCTGGCGTATGAGGTGAATAGCCACCGGTTCCGAAAAGTGTACGGGGTGCTATTTTTCATTTGTTTTATCTTTACCACCGGATTCCTGTTTCTCATACATAATGCATCCGGTGGATCCAGAATTTCAGAGCTCTTTTTCCCAAACTCGATGCAAGTAAGTTCTGAAGTTGATTCCCTGAGAAAATTATCCATACAATCTCCGATTCTTTCTGTAGTTATAAATAAATACACCGTTTATTTCCAAATGATCACTGCAAAATTATTGAGAGTATTTTCACCGTCCTATCTATTTATTGAGGGAGATCAATTCTTTTTACCTGTGAAACAAAGCTTCTTCTATATGATAGATGCTTTATTTGTTTTGCTCGGATTATTATTCCTATTTTCAAAAAATAAACTAAAATGTATCATTGTCATTCTATTTATTCTCATTGGTACCTTTCCTCATATTTTTCATAAAACTTCCGGCGATTTCTCCGGCCACCTTGCGCTCATGTTTCCTTTTATTATTCTTCTTATTGGGTTTGGGATATCAAGCGCCATCGAACATGTATCCCACAACCATACATCCATGGTTACCCTGATCGTTGTGCTTCTCTATGCATCGAGCCTAAGCGGATTTAGTATTAACTATTTTTATCAGTATCCGCTTATAGGGGCAGGAGATTTTCACATGAGAGTATTGTCACGGTATCTGAATATGATCCAAGACGACAACACTCCTGTGACTGTGTATTCGACAACAAGTCGCGACCTACTGAAAAAATATCTTTTTTACACCAACAGCATGACTCATACGACTATGCCCGAGATGAAACGTATATTTTCAAATGAAGCACAAATTAAATTTCAAAATATCCGATTGGTTTCCTGTGACGATTCAATAAAATCTCTTACAGACCACAATCTGATTATTTATGACGAGAAATGCGGTATGAATATAGACGCGCCTTCCATACAAATTTCACGGCTTACTGATGCGGGAGCAATATATAAAATATTCAATGATACTCTTTGTGCTCAATTCAAACTAAATCCATATCCCACAAGAGTACAAATATCAGACTTTAACGTTGAGGGGTTATCAGCGGAACGCTATTGTAAAACCTACTTCAATTAGTGTAAATAAGGCACATTCCCGGCTTCGTTCCAATTCTTTTTAGATATTTCAGCACTGATTGTATAGGCAGCTTCGCCTGTCGGATAGGGAATAGTAACAAGAGGTACTGACCCGGGGAGAATCTCCATGGGAGTCCCTACATATAAGACGCGCGGATTGAGTGGTACTCCTGTTTTCGTAAAGGTATGAAACTCATATACGTCAAACGCATTCCTCTCTTCGTCAAATTTCCCGGATTTCGTTCCCCCGGAGGCGAGATATTTCACCGGATCATAGGTAAGATAATACAGGAAGAATATATACGGCTGATCTAAGGAAGTGGATACGATCACTTTATCGAATTTATTCTGCATACGTGCAACCGTACGCACCACCTGCTCGTGACCATACTGCCATTCTGAGGCATACTCCGCGGGTAAATGAATGTAGTATTGATGCAGATAAAACACACCGGAAAATACAATTATTCCGGCTCCTACACCCACTAATGATGTTCTGAACAAGGGCTTCATAGATCCTAATTTTGTATAGAGCTCAAGCAAGCCAATGGCCACAAATATCTGCACTATGGGCAAAAAAACCAATGTCCGGACCGGATGAGGCAACATCCTGGTAGGAGAGGCAGCAATGGGAGCTGCAAAAAACCATAGGAATAATACATATTTACCCTTTCCTTTTTTATTAGCAGCAACATGGAGCCC
>CAYHFH010000003.1:10742-26898 GCA_964355865.1 uncultured Gammaproteobacteria bacterium | reverse complement strand
CGGCCAGTCCATGACCGGCATGAATATCCTGCATGACCATCTCCTCCAGGAGTTGCGATTTCCCCGTTCCCGTTTTGCCGATGATGTACATATGCCGCCTCCGGTCATCTTCACCAATATATATTCTTCGGTCCTGCCCGCGGTAGCGCGAGATGCCCATAAATAATCCCGAGGATGGGATCTGGGATGGAGCCGGAGCGCGCTTAGCGTTGAGCCAAAAGATGTGAGCCGTTTCGACGGATTTATTGGGTAGATGAAAAATGGTCGCAAGCTCATCGGTTGATAAGACACTGTACTGCGGCAAAAGCGGCAAATTGATGACCGGAAAATACCGGTAAATGAAGTCCACCATGAAGAGCTGCTTTATGGGGAGTTTCACTTTCGTAAAATTATTGTGGTCACTGGCAAACTGTTCAAATGCGCCGATGAGATTTTCGAGGTGCCGCTTGGCCGATTCCTCGTCCGGAGAGGAGACGACGAGCCGGACGACCGAGTTAAATCCGGGCTTACTCACTTTGCCTTCTATGGCCTCAAGACTTTTCGGATCCACCTTAAAGCTCGCTTTTTCGGGATTCGCCTCGTCTTTTTTCACTTTTGATATATATCCGCGGCCAAGCTTGCGCCACTTACTGTCCGCCGGTTGGATGAGGATCTGAATTGCTGCCCCCTCCCCTTCAGCCATTTTAGCCAAAACCGAAGAGATCGACGAAAGTGGATCAACCGGCAAATCCCGGTAAATCCGGATGGGAAAATAATTGAAACTTTTCAGGCGAAGTGCGGCAAACGCGACCTTGCCTTCTCGCGAAAATATCGAGTATTCGTCTACCTCCTTGATGTCCGCCCCGCTGTAGCTCCCGTGAATTTGCTTCTCTACGTAGTCCATGAGCCTGCGCGGGCACGATACGTAAAATCTGATGTCCTCACGCTTGGCGACAATCTCGCACGAGATATGCTCTTGGGGTTTGAGAAATGACCAAAATCCTCCGTGGGAAATGGAATGGAGACTTGCAAAAAGCTGCTCTGCGGCATCAATCTTGATTTCATTCTCCCGCGGGACAGCTATCTGCATGAGGACATATTCGAGACTACGCTCCTCACGATTGCGGTATTTCCAAAAAAGAAACGCGATATAGCCCATGGTGACAAGCCCCGCAAGGAACACCACCAGAAACAAGAGGACTACACCAAATACTTCCAGTTGATACGTGAGATCTGCAAATTGTAAAGGCATACGTATTAATAAAATTAAAATCCTAATTTCTAAATCCTAAACAATATCAAAATCCTAAATCCAAATATTCAAATCGTTTTGAATTTGAGATTTTTAACATTTGAATTTGTTTAGAATTTAGGATTTAGTGCTTAGAATTTCTGCCGCCTTATGACTATGATTGTACTCTCGTTAGCTTCCCGTGTATTGCTTTAAGTCCGATATGCATTTGTTTAAGTCGGCGGCGGCAAAACTCCGCAAGCCAGCGCCACGACGTCGTCACGCTTTGTTTGAGTCCCAACGCAATCTGTTCATCGGACAGCGGCAACGCAACGGGTGGAGCAAGTGGCACGACTGCGTCCCCTATGGCCTTCACTCCCATTTGGGCAACCGGCTGCGGAATAGCGACCGTCGTGGGCTGCGACGTCACCCCTGCCGCCACCACTTCCTTCGGAAGTTCTATCTCTTTACCCGAAACATCCTTGAGCCCCGGCTCTTCAAGTCCCACTCCTCCTGACTCTAGCTCTTTCCCACCAATACTCCCTCCCGATTGGCTTGATTTTCCCGATGCTGTTCCCGATTGTATCGGGATTACAGCATCGTGGATCCCGCTCTGCGGGAGAATATTGTCCTGCGGAGCAGGATCCTGCTTCGCAGGAGTAGTATTGATATTCGATAGGCCATCCATATCTTCATCATATCACGAAGCATACGCAAAAATGACTGCTTGTTGCGGTAGTATTCCTTGAACTATTTTAATTTGTTGATTGGTAGTATTTGTAGTATTGGCCTGCCCGCTAACGCCTGAGCGTAGCGATGGCGGGCGGGTCGAATTGGTCTGATTTGTCTGCATCCCCTGTTCCCGTATCGCCGTTAAATATTGAATAATAGAAAGTAGCACCCACGGCGTGAATGACTCATTACGATCCATTTCTATTTTGACAGCCTTCCTATCGCTCTTCTTGTCATCCCCGCGAAGGCGGGGATCCAGTCTTATTTTGTCTCCAGAAACTGTTGCTAATTTCCCTCCGGTCGAGAGTAAATTAGCATGATGTAATAGAGCCCACACTGCCAATGCAAAACGCACTCCGACAATCGACTCGCGCTCTAGCGATTGCATATTCTCAACAAAGCCAGGCTTTGCTCTTTTAAAGCCAGGCTTTGTCACCTTCCTCTCTTCCTTTTTGCTTCGGGAAAGCAACTGGCCTTGCGAAGCTAATTCTCGAGCTACCACAGCCAAAACCACCCACAATTTCTTTTCCCGTTTTGGTAAGTTTTTTCTCTCTAAAACATGCTCCGCTCTCCTCATAATACGGCGCAGTCGTTTCCTCACTCGCCTCTCCCGCTTTTCTGTGGCGATCGGTGCCAATATCTCTGCGGCCGCAACTGTTTTGATCCACTTCTCCCCTCCGCGCTTCACTCTCTTGCTTTGTTCTTTTGTTTTGGCAATATGTTCAACGTTAATTTTTTCCTTTTTCCCTGCCTCGCCGTCGGGCGGGCTTTTTCCTTCTACCTTTGCCTCCCCCGACTCCCGCTTACCGAGCACCGCATTATTCTTCCTTTTTTTTCGGTTTCGTAATTCATAATTCGTTATTCGTAATTCTTTTTCCCCGTGTCTCCTGATGCTCTTCTCAAAAGCCCGGACCGGTATAGGCAATGGTTCTCCTAGCCGGGCCAGAAGTACCGGAGCCGCATGGGTGAGCGTACCGATCTGAGCAATCAGCACGATAGCCCGCGCGTCGACGCGCATTTCACTATGGCGCTTATTGATGGTTTCAATGACACGGACAGGCTTTTCGCGAATTTTAGCAATCGTTAAGCGTTCTGGGGTTCGTTCTCTTCCGCGCTCGATTGAATGAACTCGCCCAACCATTCCCGTTTCATGGATTGCTTTCTGCGATTTTTTGTTCCGCAAATAAACCGCCACACCTCGAACAGTTTCACGGCTGTCGCGAAGCACTCTTGATGGGATATCGGTCACCATTGCCGCGCGGCGGCTCTCTTGACGCATTGTTTGTTTTTGTTGGGGCTCCCGCGGTACCGGCTCAAGCGGACGCGAATAGGTTTCCTGATGCGACCGGTGAATCTTGGTCACCATTGCGTTTTTGATCCCGGTAAACGAATCGGTTGCGTTGGCATGAATGGCCAGAACAAACGCTTGTTTTTGGTGCGCGTGCTGATGAAATGAAATACTCTCTTGCTGTTCAAACGCGGTAAACGATGTACCGGTCCGCACATCTTCAATCCGGATATTTTTTCCTAAATCAATTCTTGATCCGTCAAACCGTGTGGGGTCCGCAGCATTCTTCGTCCAAACAGAGAGATAGCGTGTCACGATATTCCCTTCGCCGTCCAAATGCTGTTCCGGCAAAATAATTTTTTCCGCGCCTTCCACAGCCAGTCTTGTCGCTTCCCGCAGAGTTGCTGCCTCAAGGGGCGCGGTCGCTTTTATATTCTCCGGCACGAGACTCGCATACCGGCCCTGGGTAATGTTGGCCGTCATTTCATCCAGACTCACTCCCGTCTCTGTGATCATCCGGCCATCCTGCAACGTCAATGACCACTGGCTTTCCTGTCCTTTTTGTTCCTGTATGAAACTCCGGATTTCCTTGCGTAAATAATCCCGCGCTGTTTCCGCGCCAAACTTTTCGACGTTCTCCTCGTGCGTCGCGTGGGCGATTGCATTATTCCAACTGTGTCCGCCGGTATCCCCACCAAGGGCAAATTCTGCCATATCAGAGGGTTGCCTCCATCCCTGTCTCCCACGACGCAAAACCGTTTGCTTTATAGAAAGCTATCGCGTCTGCGTTATTGGCATAAGCGGAAACATACAGCCGCTCGACGCGCCTAGACTTGAGCCATATTTTTATTTTTTCGATGAGCGCGCGCCCCACTCCCTGCTTTCGGGCAGCCGGAATGACATACATATTCTCAAGTTCCCCGGTTTTTACAGTACGATACCGCCATTTATTCACCATCGAGGCAATGATGTACCCCACAGGATTGTGTTGCTCATCCTCGGCAATGAAGACAATTTTTTGCGTGTCCATGAGGGATTTCATGTAATACTCGACACCCTCAACGCTTACCGGCCAATGTGTGTCAAGCGCATTATCATGGGCAGCATCTTCCGAAAACAGCGCAGCGTTGAGCGCCTGGATGAGCGAAAAATCTTTTTCCTCCGTCCCTTGTCGAATAGTAAATTCCATAATAAAAGCCCTCCTGGCTCAAGAGGGCTGACACAAAAAAATTCCTCTTGCTCGAGAGACGATTTACAGTTCAGGTTTTCTGGCTTTACAGTTGCGGCACAGCCGTGGAATTCCCCGACCCGCCCGTCGGCTGACGGGCGAAGTGGGTCACCACGATTCCCCTGATATCTTTTATTTTACAGATCCTTCGACTCTCCGCTAGGTGGAGGATCGCTCAGGATGGTTTGGAATGGTTGCCATTCCAAACCACTTCTTCCACGTTCTCTTGTTTGTTTATAAACCGCGCGAGCACAAATAACAAGTCCGAAAGCCGGTTGAGGTACTTGATGATGACCGGATCAATAGACTGCTTCTGCAGCAATGCAACGGTTTGCCGCTCGACGCGCCTGCAAATCGCCCGAACAATATGCGTGTGGGCGCCAAGTTCAGATCCTCCGGGAAGAATAAAATTTCGAATCGGCGGCAGTTCTTTTTCCAACACATCGATCCTCGCCTCCATTTCATTAATTCTCTCTTCTAGAGTTCTGCCTTTGGGGCCCTTCAGGGCCGGTCCCTGAGTGTTTTCCTGCCATCCGGCAAGGGCACTTCCAATGGTAAAAAGATCCGACTGTATGGCTTGAAGAAATTGTTTGACGTCAGGAGACGGGAAAAGTGACGCAATGTGTCCCACCCAGCTGTTGAGCTCATCGATTGATCCATACACGTCCACCAGCTCCTCGCACTTGAGGACGCGTTTACCGCCAAACAGTGATGTGGATCCGGCGTCGCCGGTACGGGTATAAATTGCCATATAAATCCCAAATCCTAATTTCTAAATCCCAAACAATATCAAAATCCTAAATCCAAATATTCAAACCGTTTTGAATTTGAAATTTTTGAACATTTGAATTTGTTTAGAATTTAGGATTTAGTGCTTAGAGTTTGCGGCTTAGCATTCCGAATATCCACACGAATAGCATTTTTTGCAACTCTCTTCAAAAACGAGGCTCCCTTCGCCGCAGCTGGGGCAAAGGTCGACCGTCACCACTCGCTCCTGGGCGACCGCCCGCTGGTAGGAAGCCGTGTCCACTGTTTGCTCCTTATCATCGTTGTTGTCCGTTTTTGATTCCACCATATGGCCATTTCCATTTATCGTGCCATTAGTGAGGGTTGCCGTCATAGTAGCGCCACCTGTGGTGAGCGGAGTCGAACCATTCCCGTTTGCTGTGTGCTGCGCCATCACGTCGCCTCCTGCGGCCGGTTGCGGCACATCGGTCAACTTATGCTTGGTAAAAAATCCAAAATGCCGGTCGATGACTTTGGCTACCGCGTCGGGCAGACTCCGCACCCTGTTTTCCCCAAATCCAAGCGACCTCGCCCCACCGATACCGATAAGCTCTGCCGCGACCTTGTGGACACGCTCAATAGGGGTGACCGGCGATGCGAGCCGGAGTGTAAGAGAAATGAGCCGCCCCATGGCCTCTGCCATCGCCGTCACGTCGCTGCCTGCTTTGCCAACGTTGATAAATACTTCCATGGGCTGCCTGCCGCCGTTGGTGTTAATTGTGATATACGCTTGCCCCACTGGCGTCTCGACTTGGTACGTGGAGCCGTGCGCCACCATCGGCCTGGGCTTCACTTACGGCACATACTGGCCGCCAATCTTTACTTCGTCATCTCCCGCCTCGCCCGCCGAAGCTTTAACGGAGGAGGGCTTCTCCGTAATCCGCTCGAGCACCCCTTGCCTGCTTCCTTCCCGCATGTACGCGATTCCCTTGCACCCTAAATCATAGGCCAAGGTATAGAGCCGCTTCACGTCCTCGACCGTATGCGTCTTTGGTGCGTTGACGGTCTTGCTGATCGAAGCGTCCACATACTTCTGTATGGCCGCCTGAACATAGACATGATCTTCGGGAGTCAGATCGTTTGCCGACACAAAGTAATCCGGTCGGTCAACTTTGGTCGGTTCTCGGCCGTTGGTTGCACTAAACTGAGAAACCCACGCGTCATACAAAGGATGACGGATGATGTGTTCACCCAACCGGTCATGGCGCATAAACTCAAACTCATACACCGGTTCGATGCCGGAGCTCACCCCCGCCATAAGTGACGTGCTTCCGGTGGGTGCCTGCTGGAGAATCACGGAATTTCTCACACCATGTTTTTTCATTTTTTTCCGGATACTCTCCGGCAATTGCTTGATAAAGTAGGCATCCAGATGTTTTTTGATATCCATCCCCGGAAATGCTCCCTTTTCCCGGGCAATGTCCACCGATGCTTCATATGCCGCATCCCGAATCGTTTTATATATCGTATCAATCACCGCTAAACTTTCCTTCGAGCCGTACCGGAGCTTCATTTTGATGAGCGCATCCCCAAGCCCCATCGTTCCCAAACCAATCCTTCGCTCGCCCTCAACTTGCCGCTTCTTTATCTCGGGAAATATGTATACATCAGCATCAATCACATCATCCTGGAATCGTACACCAGTCTTGGCCACCTCGGAGAGCCGCGCATAATCCATTTTTCCATGTTCATTGATTAATGCAGCCAAATTAATGGATGTAAGATTGCATACCCCATAGTTCGGCAGCGGTTCTTCACCGCATGGATTAACACAATTGACGTATTCCCAATAATAGTTATTAAACCATTTATTATTACGCTCCATGAAAACAACCCCGGGTTCTGCAGACTTCCATGCAGCTTGTGCAACGAGGTCCCACAATGCCCGGGCTTTAACAGTTTTTTGGACAATGACTTTTTTACCGAGTTTCACCCAATTCGGCAGGTAGCCATCCCATTTCTCGTCATACTCGGGATCACTTTTGTCAGGAAATACGAGATCCCAATCCGCGTCGGCCTTCACGGCTTCCATAAACGCGTCGGAGACACACACAGAAAGATTTGCTCCGTTGATACGCGCGAGGTCCTGTTTGACGGTGATGAACTCCTCGACGTCCGGATGCCAATCCCACAGCATGAGCATGAGTGCCCCACGGCGGCTGCCCCCTTGCTGTATGATGTCGCGGGTGGCGACAGAAAAAAGCTCTGCCCAATTGCAAGGGCCCGACGAAAATCCATTAACCTTCTGCACCCGCGCGCCACGGGGACGCAAACTACTTAAATTAATCCCTACTCCCCCGCCACGGGACATGATCTCGACCATTTGAGAAAGGGTGTTAAGTATCCCCTGGCGGGAATCTTTTGGACTGGGAATGACAAAACAGTTATAAAAGGTAACTTTATATCCGGTTCCTGCGCCGGAAAGGATGCGGCCGCCGGGAATCAAAACAAAATCCTTCATTGCGCTGTAATACGCCTCTTCCCACAGCTCCCGCTTGGCCTTCGTTTCGACACCGGCGATAGCGTGGGCGACCCTCCGCCACATTTCCTCCGGGGTTTTTTCCGTGGGATTACCCGCCTCATCCTTGAGCGCGTATCGGTCTAAAAATACTTTTTGTCTGATGCCGGTGAGATCCATACTTATAAAAGTTTTTTTACTTCCCGCTCAAAATCTTCTACGTCGACAAACTGCCGGAATACACTCGCAAAGCGAATATACGCTACTTTATCCAGTTTTTTCAAGCGTCGGGCCACAAGCTCCCCTATTTTCTTACTGGATATTTCCGTTGTGTCTCCCCCGATGAGCTCCCGTTCTACTTCGTCCACTATCCGGTCCACATCGTCAGCTTTTACGGTCGTCTTGCCGCTTGAACGCACAATGCCGCGCTTTAATTTTTCCCGGTCAAATGATTCACGTCGGTCGTCTTTTTTGATAACGGTAAGCGGCACTGACTCTATCCGTTCGTAGGTCGTAAACCGCTTCTCACACTTGGCGCAACTTCTCCGTCGTCGGGTCACAGCCAAATCTTCGCTATCGCGCGTCTCCAAAACCTCGGTCTCTTCGTGATTGCAGTATGGACACTTCATCGCTCGTTTACTCACTCTTCAGTGCAAGCACTTCATTTATGCTGAAGCGCTCTGACACTGAAGCATGAAATCTCAAACACTATCAGTGGGGCAAGTGACACACCTTACCCACTATATGAAGAGTTCAGTAAGACGTCAACTGGTAAGTTCTAGATCAAAGAATGTCAATATTTTCCATCAGCCTCAACGGGAAAAATTTGAGGAAAAAGTACGGGGTTTATGACGTGCAACAAGAGTCAGGACTCAAGGGACAAGATATATACAAAGTAATTGTGTTCAATGTATTTCCGATTGGTCGGATTGGCTTATTGGTCGGACTGGTCGGATTACTTTAATTTCTCTACTTCTCCCTGCAGTTTCTTGACAAATTCAAGTGACCCCGTGAGTCCAGCCTTCGCGGTATCGGAACTTTTGGCGATGAGTTCCGTTAATAGTTCAATATGTTTTTCCATCGATCGAACGAGCTTGTCCGTCATGACAGCCGGCACCGGACGCCCCAAGGATTTGTAGACACCCAGTCCGCTTACTGCCCGCTCCATATATTTTTCACCCTTGGATACTGTCTCTTCGGCGAGCGTCCCTTTCCCCTGCTCAACCAATACTTTTCCCATGTTCAAACGCTTATCCGCTTGAAGTACAAGAAATTCGGCTTTCCTCAGCGGATCCACGATTAACCGGTCCATAATCCCATCACGGACTTGTTTGAGGAAGTAGAGAGGATGGTCCGGAAGTATCCCGGGAAACGGCAAGAGATACTCCTGTTTTTTTTCGATCACCGTTCCGGCTTTTACCACTGGTGCAGGGGTTGCGGCGATCGTAGGACTTCCCGTAACGTTTGATGAAGGTACTGCGGCATAGACAGGACGGGATATAGAAACAATGAAAAACGTGAGTAATCCAAAAACATAGAGCGTTCGATTTTTCATAGATTCCTCCTTCAACGTGTCCCCAGTATACGCCCGTATGAACCGGCAATGCAAATACGTGAAGATAATGGTTATTTACTGAGAAGTTCGGTCACTCCATTCCATGGCGTTGGCGGATGCTTGATAAATAGTTGACAGCGGTCAATGATCACGCGGGCGGGTATATCTTCTTTCAAGCTCGGATGAGTAAGCGCCGCCCGCGCCGCCCGGAATGCTCCGCGTTCATAGTGCGTCAGTCCCGCTCCATACTGTTGTATTTTTCGAAGAGTAGCTTGATCCGCAAGTCCTTTGATCCCCACAAGTTCATAGATTGCCAATGGGGTTTTTTTCCCCTTTAGAATGACGGTGTCTAATTTTCGGAATAGGACGGCGTCCCGGTTCACCCGGTTCACTTCGTCATAAAACGATTGAGAAACGATAATCGGTACTCCATATTGTTTTGTGATTCCCTCTAGCCGGGAAGCGGTATTGACGGTGTCTCCGATTGCCGTATAGCTTAACCGGTTGGACGAACCAACGTTGCCCACGAGCGCGTCTCCCGTGTGGAGCCCGATACCGATAGCGAGCTCGTCAAACCGGTTCATGCCGTCACGGATGGCAAGCGCGGCTTTTGCCGTCCGCACTGCGTGATCCGCTTGATCCATCGGGGCATTCCAAAAAGCAACGATAGCGTCTCCGATATATTTATCAACGGTCCCATCGTGCGCCAAAATCCGTTCGGTAGCAAAGGATAGAAACGTGTTGAGAAGAGCGACCAATGCTTTTGGCTCCATGCTTTCGGATATGGTCGTAAAAGACCGTATGTCAGAAAAAAACACGGATATCCGTCGGGTTTCCCCCCCGAGCGTCAGACGGTCCGGGTGGGCAATGAGCGATGTGACGATGTGAGGACTCAGATATTTTCCGAACGCCTGGGTCACAAACCGGCGCCGACGCCATTCAAAGAGGTACTCTGTTGCCAGTTGGCTTGCATACGTCAGGACGAGTCCTACCTCCATATACCAAATTTCAAACCGGATTCCCCTCTCAAAACCCACGATCGCGAGGATTACAGGAATCATGCCCCAAATCATGAGGAGCGCAATTCCCCAGACATATTTGACGCGCCACAAGAAAACCACAAATGACGCGAGCAAAAGCGTGGTTGCCCCGATCCCCAACAACTTCGGCGCCTCCCGGACTGTTCTCTTGGAGACGAGCGTATCGATCGCGTTGGTATGAATATACACACCGGGCATGAGCGCGCTGGCAAGCGGTGTCTTGCGCATATCCTGGAGGGAAGGCGATGTGATACCGACCAACACGATCGGACTGGTGGGAATATTCGTTCCGTTTAATACATCAGACGCGGAAATCACCGGCAGGGAATGGGCATCCATCCGATAATTGATGATCAACCGGTCCGATGGACACTGAGTCCCGGGGATCATTTTTCGCGCTACGGCCAAAGCAAATGAATCCGCGCACGGAAATCTTCGGACTGCCCCATCCCCATCAATGTCGACGACCACCCGGGCCGTCGGGCCAGGTAATACGACCGTCCCGATAAACGCAAGTGTTTTAGCAAATAACGCGTCGGCGTGAGTTTCCGTTGGGTCGTCAACGACGATGTCATACCCGACGACCGTGGGTTTGCCTTGATTGATAGCAAGTAATAATTTCGCCTGCGTTTCCCGGGGCCACGGCCACCTTCCTATCGTCGTGAGTGAACGGTCATCGATGGCAACCATGCTTATCAGCACACTTTTTTCTCGGGTCGGAGTAAATAAAAAATCCGTCGATGAGCGCTGGGCACTGGCAAATAATCCCATCCATTGCATGAATATAATAACCGCACTCACCACAACAAAAATGACCTTCATACTGTGAGTGTAGTATACTACCGCCACCAATCATGAAACTACGTCTCATTTTAGTCGGATTAATGCTTGCGGGTTTCGTCTCGTCGGTCATAGTGATCCGATCTATGCGCGTCACCCCCCAAACATCTGCGGTTCCTGCTTCTGTTCTTTCTCAAACAGTTACGGCCTCAGTTTCGGCCACACTTACGATTGACCGCGGCATGGCATTGATTAAATCAGATAATCAATGGCATGCTGGAACAGACGGGCAAATGCTCTACCAAGGCGATTCCGTGAAAACGAACCCCGGTTCTCAAGCCTCCCTCGTGTTTATAAATATCGGCGAGCTTCGCTTGGAACCACAAACGGAAGTCACCCTCACCATGCTTACCCCGATTTCGGTACGCGTGTACCAAACAATCGGCGATACCTACTCCAAAGTGAAAAAGCTCTTTGATCCGGCAAGCTCGTATGAAGTAGAAACGCCGACGGCAGTCGCGTCCGTGCGCGGCACGGCATTTGGCGTTCTCGTCGATGCGCTTCAAGAAAGCCGTGTTGTGGTAAGCGAAAATATTGTTGACGTTGCCCCCATTGTCCGGGAAGGAGAAATCCGCACACGACTTCCTGCGGCATCCGTACGGGAGAATGAAGGAACGATTGTCAATCAAGGAACCATTGCCCAATCGGCGGCTACCCGGCTCGCCCCACCGGTCTTGCCCAAAACAATCGTTCTCCCGCAGGAAAAAACCATTTGGATCGAACAAAACCGCCAAAAAGACCGTAATTTTGATCAAAAAAACCAGGAAGAGATCCTCCAAACGATTCAGGGTACTAGTTCCGGATCTGCCCAACCCATACCGGCACTCAATAACTGCGTGGGGAGTGCGTGCGTCGTCCTTTGCGGTAAACCGGAAAATAGAGACCGGTGTCAGCGCGTCGTCCAGGAAAAACAACGGGAAATACAACAGGATAAGGAACAGCAAGAGCAGCGCGAAAAAGGAGATCAGAAACCGGCACCACTAACCTCTGCAGTTGTTTCCCCAACACCCACCAATAACCCCATCCAACAAATCATCCAGCCGATCCGGGATGCAATCGAGCGGATCATCAGCCCATCTCCCAAACCTCCCGAATTAGAAAAACCAGCGCACACCCCGTCGCCTTCTTCCTCAGATGAATCCAAGCAGAAAACGCGGGATGACCAAAGAGAAAAGAAAACGGAAAAAGAAAAGGAAGAGGAAAAAGAGAAGGAGAAGGAGAAAACTAAACCACCGATATCGCATGAAGTTTTTTTAGAACCTCCCCGGGTTCCATCCCGATCAACCCCAGTATTTCCGCTTCTAAATCCTTAACCTTCGGGTGTGCCTGCTTGAAGATCGCAACATCTTCCGGTGGGAGATCTTCCGCATTCCACTGCCTGAAGCGTGCGTCCACACCGATCACCTCCTGCTTGACCATTTTATCGGCGAGAAATAAAAGCTTTTGTTCGATCGTCTTCGGAGCAATTGCCGGATCCAATATCGCGTGGACCGAATGGGTTTTGACGAGGTCCGCCACTTCCCCCATCCCCTCTTGCCGCAATATCCTCACCCCCGCATCCGGATGTTTTTCTCCCGGAAGCTTTTTCACATTTTTATCGATGTCATGCAGCAGCGCCCCCGCCAGAAGAAGTTGTTCATTAATCTTCGATTTTTGACTTGCTTTGCTCGTTTTGCTTTTGACTCGTCTTGCTAAATAGAGTGCCACCCGCGCGACAAGGGCCACGTGCTCCCGTTTCTTATCCGGTAATCCGTATTTCTCCCACAACAATTTGGCTTGTTCTTCTGTAGGAATCATAAATATATTTTTCACTTCCACCCAAATTCAGAATAGAAAATTTTCTTCTGATAGCACTCGATCGCGTGGCGGATATAGGGAATAGTGTTGGTCGGCAATTTCGTAAGCGGAAACCATCGGAGATCATCGCACTTATTTGGCTCTCTATTCACCGGTTTTTGATTTACGATATCAGCAACAAAGAAAAAATCCAACCGGATATCCATATGCTTCCGGTGCATCACGTGAACCAGAATAAATTTTTCCGGTCGAACCATCAACCCGATTTCCTCGCTCGCTTCCCTCGCCATACACTGAGTAAGCGTTTCCCCTTTCTCCACGTGTCCGGCCGGCAAGCTGTACTTCCCATCCTCATACCCCGTCTGGTATCGCCGCGAAAGAAGTATTTTGCCGTCAACGACGAGGATTAAGTACGAAGAGGCAATCATCTTAAAACGATCCATGCTGTGATTTTATCACGGATGGGCTTGTTGTCCGTTTGCGCTGAAGTACCCCAGCGCCTGGAGGACGAGGTCGAGGGTTTCGCGCGGCCCGTGGGAGTAGGTGTTGATGATCAGGTCATAGTGCTTGGGATCCCAGAAATCATCGGTTTTGTACATTCTCTGCCACTTAGCGAGGTTACTTTCTTCCCTCATGCGAATATGTGCTTTTGCATCCTCAACGGTAATGTTGTCGCGATTGACGATCCGGTCGATGCGCAACGCTTCATCACACATGAGGAGGACTTTAAGCACATGTTTTATCCCCCGCGCATTCCACCCGGCGATCCAACTTTCGATGGCCATATGTACTCCCGGGTCAGCAATTTTCTCCCGCATTGCGACGTCAATTTGCAGGTCCACCTCATCCCCGTAATCTGTCGCAAGATGATGCTTCACGTCGGCCTTGTCGTGCTTACCGGATTGGATGGAAAACTGCCGCGACCAGTCTCCGCCGGAAAAAAATTCCCAGTGGAAGAGTTCTAAATATGGACGGAGGTTCTTGAGAAGTGTGGACCTGCCTGCCCCGGGCCGCCCGGACATGGCGATAGAGGAATACTTGAGCGGCTTTTTCCCATTTTTCCCTGGTTCCATATTCGTATTATAAGGTCATATTGACTTCCGTCAAGGACCGCGGGATAATAGCGCATGGCGGTCCAATACCTATCCGTCACATGGGATCAATTTCACTCACTGAGTCTTCTTCTTGCCGACCAAATCCTAAAAAGTAAGACGCCCGTTGATGAAATCGTTGCGATCGCGAGGGGCGGCCTCTCAATCGGCCTCATCCTCACGGATTTCCTGGCAAAACCCATTTCGACGATCACCATCCAAAGCTATACAGATATAGAGAAGCAAGGGGAAGTGCACATCACAAGTAAACTCGGCAAACAGATTAAAGGAAAAAATATCTTGCTCGTCGATGACATCGCCGACTCGGGTAAAACGTTCCTGCGTGCCATTAAGTATCTGAAGAAATTCCTCCCGGCATCCATCACGACTGCCGCTCTCTTTTATAAACCCCACTCTGTGTTCCACCCTGATTTCTATGCCAAAGAAACGAGCGCCTGGATCCTCCTCCCCCACGAAGTAGTCGAATGGATCACGACGTTTACCAATAGCATGATCAAAACAGGGAAATCAAAAGTAGATATCCATACATTTTTGAATAAGTTAGGATATAATGACAGCCAAATTAGTTTTGCACAAAAAAATTATCTGACCCTATGATATGAAAGAGTATCCGGATCTTTCCCATGTTGATCCCAAGGAAGCAATGCAAGCGATTTCAACGTCTTCCCTCTCCCGCGCTCAAAATTGCTTGCTTCCTCGCTTGTTGCCCAATCTCGATCATTTACGTTCACGCCAGGCGATAGCGACCAAAGCTTTCTTGTATTAGATGTCACTCACTTTCTCAACCATCGCATTAACACAAAGCTCATCATGACCATCGGAGAAGAGCTAGCCGAGTCTGTTGCTATCCTCCAGCCGGACGTCATCCTCACTGCCCCGTCCTCAGGTAATATTCCGGCAATTGCGACAGCCATACACCTTACTCCAGTCCCGGACGTCATCTACGCTCCTAAAGGAATTCCCATCACCATGCATGAGGTCTATCAGGCCCGTAGCCGTTCATACACCCATGGCAAGGTAGTCGATCTCACAGTGGCCAAAGACTGCCTTCCCGCAGGAACCCGTGTGCTCATCTGCGATGATTTCCTGGATACCGGTAAAACTGCCATGGATCTTTTGCATATCGTTTTGGAAGCCGGATGCATACCGGTAGGCTTTTGCTTCGTCATCGAAAAACCTTTTGGAGGCCGCGAGTTGCTCAAGGAAGCTGGTTTTGCCGACGCGCAAATCATCTCACTTCTCACCATCGACTCCATGCGCCCGGGTAAACTCAAACTCAACGGTTTCGACGCCTGGTTCTCTCTCGTTCGACAATGATGTGAATTGTGTCATTCCCGCGCAGGCGGGAATCCATATTTCTTCCTCAAATATTTTCACCCCCTTGACTACCCCTCATGTTATCCTCTACTCTGCCAATATAGGACTTGTTTTGCGCCCTCAAAAATGTAGGTGACGCGAAAGGAGTTCCTATGTCCGCAGAAACCCCAACTCAAAATCAAAACCCCGGTGACCTACGTTTCCGAGACGGGGAAACGTTGATGCCTCCAAAAAAAGTAACGCTAATCCCCATACCAGCAGCTGGCGTTCTCGTTGAATGGACTTGGCCTCCAAGAATTTTATGGCAACCAACAATTTCACAAGAGGATGAGAAGGCTACGCTTGTGGAAACAACAAGATAAAAAATAATTCCAATTGCATGTACATGTGTTAAATAACTCATGAACGCTAAACAAGAGGGGGAACAAAATATTATAGTTATCCGAACAAGCGGACGCCCTATCATCGTGGAAATTGATGAAGATCAACCTCCACCTGTTAATGGTTGTCCTGCTAAAGAGGGCCGTGCAGCTTGTTGGGATCGGTGTGGCGGAGGGGCTTGGCCAGGAACTAACGTCGATACGGATGATCTGACTGCAGCAGTAACCGGTAGTGGAAATATTAATCCTACAAAACTTGGGTGCCAACCGCTGCAAGATAATGTGGCCATCGGTTTGCGACAATGGCGAAAAGGTCTCTGAGTGTTGCGCTCATTACGTGTTCGCAGTAAGATAGTGTATGGCTCCAGAAGATCTGAAAAAGGATCGCGACTTTCTCCACCAGGAATTCCTCC
>CAYHFH010000003.1:0-10642 GCA_964355865.1 uncultured Gammaproteobacteria bacterium | reverse complement strand
ATGGCTCCAGAAGATCTGAAAAAGGATCGCGACTTTCTCCACCAGGAATTCCTCCGCGACGCCAAAGTCATTGATCTAGAGCGCGGATACGTCTCTGCGTCCTCCTTTAATCTCAGGATGAAGCCCTCCGTTTTGGCCGCAGCTGCCCGCCTCATCGCCCACGAGTTTAGAGAGGAAAAGATCGACATCGTCCATGGTATCCCCCACTCCGGCAATTATCTGGCTACCGCCGTCAGCCTTGCCGTAGACAATCCCGCGCTCCGGCTCCACAGTTCCCGCAAAGATCAAAATGTCCCCACGTCATGGAAAGATATTTTCCGCGCCGAACTTCGCTCGTTCACGACGAGTAACAGTGGTATGTCCGTGTTCTCCGGCATCAACCTCTCGTTTGTCCTACCCGGTGACCGCGTACTTTTGGTTGACGACGTCTGCGCGACCGGCGGGACGGGTACCGGCATCATTGAGGGACTCCTAAAACGCGGAGTCAAAATCGCCGGATTTGCGGTACTGTTTGATAAAGTATTTCAGGGAGGGCTCGAGGAAGTTGCCAAACTCGGCATCAAAGTGTACTCTTGCATTCATGTATTAGATATCGGTAAACACGACGCAGTCGTCATCGCGCCATAACTATGAGCAACGAGGCTACACCAGTAAATAAAACACCACTCAAGGTAGTGACGCTTGATGAAGTGCTCGAAGCAGAGCGTGACAAAATAGTCGGCAATGGTAACCCGGATGGATATTTACTACCCTATGCAAAACCAACACTCGATAAACATTTGCATCGCGATAAAGCAGTAGAAATAAATCGTCCCGATAGGTTAAGTTAATATGATCCTCATCATCGACTTCGGCAGCCAAACCGCCCACCTCATCGGCAGACGTATAAAAAGTTATGGCGTTGCCGTAGAAATTGTCATTCCGAAAAATGCTCTCCATGCAATACAAAAAAACAAACCCAACGGCATCATCCTCTCTGGCGGACCAGCAAGCGTCTATGAAAAAGAGGCCCCAACAATTGACAAGAAAATTTTTCAACTTGGAATCCCTATTCTAGGAATTTGTTATGGATGGCAACTGACCGCACATCTTCTTGGGGGGAAAGTCGTCCAGGGTCACCGAGAGTACGGCCCCACGAAAGTCGGTATCCATACTACTACACCGTTATTTGAAAATGTAAAGGCAAAACATTTGACGGTCTGGATGAGTCATGGAGATGAAGTTGTAGAGCTCCCCGTCGGTTTTGATTATCATGTTTCAACGCCAACGGTTAAAGCTGCCGGTGTCGGTGATTTTGAACGAAAAATTTTCGGCGTTCAGTTCCATCCGGAAGTAGAACACACACAAGAGGGAAAACGAATTCTACGAAACTTCGTTGAGAATATCTGCGGGCTGGCCGTTCAAGAACGACGTATTGATGTATCCGACATTATTGAAAAAATACGAACTATCGTTGCAAAGCATGGGTCTGACGGACGCGCAATAGCTGCTGTTTCCGGTGGCGTAGACTCTACTGTCGCATGCGCAATAATTGCCAAAGCCATCGGACAAAGATTTACCCCAATCTATTGCGATAACGGCCTCATGCGCGTCGGCACAACAGAGGAAGTTATCCATATTTTCCAAAATATCGTGAAAGTTAAACCAATAATTCTCCGTTGCCAAAACCTATTTTTAATGAAGCTCAAGGGAGTAATTGACCCGGAAAAGAAACGCATTGCCATTGGGAACTTATACATTAAACTTTTCGAGGCAGAAGCAAAAAAATTACGAGATATTCGATTTCTCGTCCAAGGAACGATTTATTCTGATGTCATTGAAAGTCAGGGATCAAAACATGCAAGCAAAATCAAGAGCCACCACAATGTGGGAGGACTACCAAAACGTATGAAGTTGGATCTTCTCGAGCCGGTGCGCGATTACTATAAAGACGAAGTGCGAGACTTAGGTCGACAGTTGGGGATACCCGCCTCTGTCCTTTCCCGCCAACCGTTTCCCGGCCCGGGACAAGCAATCCGTATTTTAGGCGAGGTAACAAAAGAACGGTTGATCAAACAACAACAAGCTGACCAAATCGTGTTATCAGTTATGAAAGAAACTGGTTGGTATGATAGGGTATTTCAGAGCTTTCCGGTAATGACGGGTGTGAATACGACAGCTGTAAAAGGTGACGGTCGTGTTTACGGAGAGCTCGTGGGGTTAAGGATATATGATAGTAGTGACATAATGACTGCTGGATGGACGCATCTTCCTTATGAAGTTCTCCAAAAAATCTCCTCCCGCATCGTCAACGAAGTGCCGGGCGTCTCGCGGGTCGTCTACGACATCACGACCAAGCCCCCGGCAACTATGGAATGGGAATAACCTCTCTCTCTGGAAAATCAAGGGGTGGGTGCAAATCAACACAGTGAAGGCGTGCTACAATAATCCCATGGGCTGGTATGTCCGATTCTTTCAAACAACAAGAGGAGAATATCCGGTAAAAAAATTTATTGAAGAACAAGACCTGCCCACTATCGCCAAAATAACTCACTCTATAGAACTTTTAGAAAGCTATGGCCCATACCTCAAACCCCCATATATCAAGAAACTTGAAGACAAACTCTATGAACTGCGAATATCTGGCAAAATCGCGATCCGTATTTTTTATACGATGACACACAATGAATATTACTTGTTACACGCCTTCAAAAAGAAAACAAATAAAACGCCTCGCAGAGACCTCCGCACCGCCCTTGACAGAACAAAAGAACTAATATAGCATATATGCTATATGAAACACCGACACATGGATTTTTCCGTTTGGAAAAAACAGGCATTACGAAATCCGGCACTACGGGCAGAGTATGACAAGCTGCAGCCAGAGTTTGCGCTTATTCATGCCGTGATTGAGGCAAGGACAAGACGAGGCCTCACGCAAACAGAACTAGCCCAACGCATAGGCACCAAGCAGTCTGTCATTTCCAGACTTGAAATTGGCAAAGCAAACCCTTCGGTAGCATTCCTCAGGAAGCTCGCAGAGGCGCTCAGCAGCAATCTGCAAATCCGCTTTACGTAATATGATACCGGCGTATCCCAAAATTTTCAGCATCGGCTCTCCTTATGTTCCCAATCTCTTTAAGGGCCGCGTTGAAGTGACGGAAAAAATAGACGGCAGCCAGTTTACCTTCGGTCTGAATAATGAAAAAAATCTTGTGATGCGCAGCAAAGGAAAAGACCTCTTTGTTGAGGATCCGGAAAAAATGTTTCAGAAGGCTATCGAGTATGTTGTCTCTATGCAGGAAGAAATAAAAAATCATTTTCCCCCGGAAACATTCTTCTATACGGAATTTTTGAGTATTCCAAAACACAATGTTTTGAATTATAAACGGATCCCTAAAAATCATCTCATGTTATTTGCTGCCTATTTCGGAGGCAAGGGGTATGTAGATAATCAAAAATTAAAAGAGTTAAGCGGCATGTTAGATATCGAGGCTGCGCCACTTCTTTTTGAGGGAAAAATAGAAAACGTCCAAGACATCAAACATTTGCTCGATCGCCAAAGTGTCTTGGGGAAAGAAGCCGTTGAAGGAATTGTGGTAAAAAATTACGCACAAACCGTCTTTATTGCCGACCAGGTATTCCCTTCGTTGGGTAAATTTGTCCGAGAACAGTTTAAAGAACGTCACAAAACAGAGTGGGGCCAAAAAGAAGGAAAGGGCAAATGGCAAACCTTTTTGGAAAGTTTCCGGACAGAGGCCCGATTTGGTAAAGCAGTACAGCATCTTACCGAAAAAGGAGAACTTAGCTTCACGCCTGCTGACATTGGTAAACTTCTGGCGGAATTAAAAAAAGATCTAATTGAGGAAGAAAAAGAAACCATCAGAGACGAACTCTATACATTTTTCGTCGATGAGATTTTACGGAAAGCAACCGCTGGTTTTCCGGAGTGGTACAAAGAACAGCTGCTGAAAAAAGCCTTTGAGAAATAAGAACACGGCAACTGGGTCAAGCGGGTTTATTGATGACAATTGGGCGGAGCCTGCTCATCTCCTCAAGGCTATACCGCACGCCCTGGACACCCAACCCCGACCGTTTGACACCCAGGAACGGGAAATGATCCGGACCGCGCTGTGGGCTCCCATTAATTTGCACGGTTCCGACGTTTAATTGCTTCGCGATGACAATCCCCGCTCCCTCGTCTTTAGTAAATACAGAAGCCTGCAGTCCGAAGCGTGATGCATTGATGATTGCGACCGCCTCACTCACGTCTTTGACAGTGATGAGAGACACGACCGGCCCGAATACTTCTTGAGCAACTGCAGCCATCTCCGGCCGGACGTTGCCAAGAATAGTCGGTTGAACATACGCATTGACGCGCGGCCCGCCTGCAACAATCTTCGCACCTGCTTTCACTGTTTCATCAAACAATGACTGGATGTGCTCTGCCGCCGCAACCGAAACCACCGGCCCGACCATTTTCGTTTCGGGACTTCGGGGATCGCCCATCTTCACTGACCCGCCAAACTCCTTGAGTAACACTGGTAATAACTGTTCAATAGTGGCGCTCATTGCAAGGATATATTTGATGGCGGTACAGCGCTGCCCCGCGTAGGAAAACGCGCCCTTCACAATCTCCCGCGCCGTGAGATTCATATCCGCGTCCGGCAGGACTAACGCCGGATTATTGCCACCGCACTCAAAAACCAACGTCTTCATACCAGCTTTTTTGGCAATTGCCTCTCCGGTGTCCGAACTTCCTGTGAAAGTGATGCAATCGACGCCTGGATGAGCCACGAGATAATCGCCGATGTCCGTACCCGTCCCGGTGACGCAGGTGAGAACTCCCTCCGGCACGCCGGATTTGATAAACGCTTGCGAGAGGTGCAGGGCACTGATGCCTCCCTGTGTCGGCGGCTTGAAGACGACCGCATTGCCCATAAGGAGTGCCGGAGCGATTTTACTCGCGGAGAGATTGACGGGATAATTAAACGGCGCAATAGCAAGCACTGTGCCCCACGCCACCCGCTCAATGAGTCCGATCCGCCCTTTGTCATACCCGGGGAAATTATCGCTGTCGAGGGTCTCTCCCCGCATCGACTGGGCTTCGTCAGCGTAGTAGTCGATGAGGTCTGCGGTCCTTACGATCTCGCTTTTGGCTTCCCCCATGGTCTTGCCGATTTCTTTAGCAAGCACCGTCGTGAGGTATTCTTCAAAATGCCGGATCCAATCAGCCGCCAAATGCATGATTTTTACCCGCTGATTGAGTGGGGTCGCTTCCCACTTCGCTTGTCCTGCTTTGGCAGACGTCATCACCGCATCAATTTCCCCCGTGGTGACGGTCTGCAATGCTCCCACCACGCTATCGTCAATGGGAGAATGGATGTCAACCGTCTTTCCGCTTGTGCTTTCCACCCACTCTTTTCCGTTAAAGAAACGGTACGCAGGCGGTGTCGCATGATTGTTAAGAGGTTCAAAAAATTCTTCCGGCATAGTAAATACAGTGTAGCAGGTTACGAAGATTTCTTGTACACCGCCTCATGCGTACCGATTGCAAGAAGACGAACTGTAGTTTTTCCAACCCACTCGTAAACAATACGAATGTCATCATTCACCGAAAACGCCCATCTTTCCTCCATGCGCTTATGCAACGGATGATTGTCAATTCTCGTATCTTTCGGATTCTTTCGGAATATCTTCACGCGGGCTCGTACTCGCTCGAGCATCTCCTCATCCTCGTCGGCAAGATCCTCAAGCATCTTTTCGTAGTCCCCTGTTCTATTGATGGCAACCATGGAAATATCAATTTTTTCGTCGATTACGAAGCTTTTTTCTTAATGCATCAAAATACTGATCAATATCCTTCTCCGTTTTCCATACCTTATCTTTTTCCAGAGGGAGCGACGCAGATCGAAGCACCGACTCTTCAAACTCCGGCGTGAAGCCGTTTTCGGTAAGCCGGGGGTAGAGCTTGTCCCGAAGCGTATCGCGCAAAAGCTCGCTCACCGACGAATACCCCCGGCGTGCGAGATAGACTTTTGCATCTTCGTACAAGTTTTTGGGAAGGGAAATATTGATTGTCATCATATAACAATTATTGTATCTTATTCATACAAATTTTGTCAATAGCAGCTTCCCCACAATCCCCTCCCCTGTTGGCGAGCTTCCCTTTGGGATTCTAAAAACAGATCCCTGTGCACTACGTCCGGCGGGACGGTGTCAATGCGCGCAAAGCCCTGACGCACTAAATAATCATTAACGAACACATCTCCAGTCTCTGCCGTGGACGGATCGATATACACATACCGTAGGAGTCTCCCGTACTTATCCGTATCCGAAACATCTTTTACCAATCTTACTGTCTTATCGTCTATTAGTCTTTGATTCTCCTCTTTCGCTTCCTTCCCAAAACATTGCACTGCCCGGCGTGGATCCACGCTTTCTGGCGTATCCACTCCGATGTACCGGACTTTCCGTTTGTCCGTGAGTTCTATCGTATCCCCGTCAATGACCCGACCGACGACCGCTATTTCTGCGCTGCCGGCGACGGCTCCCGAAGACGTCGCTACCCCTGCTGAAATTGCGGATTGCTTTGTTACGGGTGCTAGTGAAGATTTGGAAAATAATGAAGTGTTGTATCCTAATGCACTTAATCCACCGAGAATAAAAATTACACCATATTTCATCCACCGTTTCATGCAATTATTCTATCATTCATCGAATCTAAAGGCGCGAGTGCGTAAGGAACAATTTTTTTGGCAACCTGAAGCCCGCCGTGTACTACAAATGCAATCCAAAATAATCCTTCATTGGCGGGCTTCATTTAGCGAGGTGGAGGTGACGTTGAATAAAAGATGACTAACCGAGCGGCCAAAAAAATTGATTCCTGAAGCACAAGTAGCGCGACAGCCTGCCGGCAGGCAGGGACCCGTTTGGTTTATGCCCTCTCTAAATACTGACCCGTCTCCGTATCTATGGCAATCGTATCGCCTTCTTTGATAAACAGCGGCACCGTGACGGAAAGCCCGGTTTCCACCTTCACCACTTTCCCGGCTCCTGCAACCGTATCTCCACGCGCGCCTTCGGTCGCCTCGGCCACAAGAAGCCGTACTTTTTTAGGGAACCGAAGTCCCAATACATCTTCCTCATGCACCAGGAGTTGATATGTATTGTTGGGTTTTAAGTACGTAAGATAATCAGACAATACGCTTTCACTCACCTCATACTGTTCATAGGTAAAATTTTCCATGAAGACGTAGTTGCTGCCTTCTTTATATAAATACTGCGCTTCATGCGTCTCGACGGGTATCTCGGTGACACTCTCTCCGGACTTGAAGGTGAAGTCCTGCACTTTACCGGTTTTGAGGGATTTGAGACGGGTGCGCACAAACGCACTCCCCTTCCCCGGATTGACGTGTTGAAACTCGACAATCGCGTGGGGTTCGCTTTTAAATTCTATGACCCCGCCTTTTCTAAATTCTGCTGTGGATATGGTTGACATATAGATCTAAAGTGTACTCCAATGGCCGCATCCAAAAATATCTTTATCGTTATTTTCTTTGAAGATGCGGCACAAAGGGCCGTAACCGTATACACCTAGGAAGTTGTTTACGGACGATCCCTATGAAAAACTCCCGTCCTCGGGAGTACCCCTATTATCCCAAAAGACTCCTCCTAGCGCAACTCACCTTCCATACGTTTTCCAAAGCGAGTCAAAAAGGACTAACTGCGTCCGGGCAAGCTCCTCATTCCAAATCTCGGTTCCTACGATCGCATCTTTGCCGTACCCCACCAGATAGATCTTTTGCTTCGTGATGATGGTGTCGGAGGAAAACGTGACACCGGCAGGCAAAATAAATATTTCGTGTTTGGCAGATGCATAAATTTTTTTGTATTCCACGGCTTCCTTGCAATTAACCAATAGTTCCTTGGCCCTTCCCCCATTGGCCCGAATCGCCTGTGGAATTTTGTGAAAATACTCCGGCATCATCCCCTTTACCCGCCCGGGGTGAAAAATCGAAACAAATGACGGCTCTTTGACGACCGCCTCATACATAATGGCGACGCGCGTAGGGCCTTCATAGAATTGAACAGTCGGGCGGATCGAGTGAGTGGCCTCGAGCTTGGTAAGCTCCGGAAGTCGTGACATGAGAGTGGCTTTGGCCTCCCCTATCACCCGGCGTTTGCGTTCTAAAACCCCCGGCAGTTCAGCAACAGGTATGGGTTTGGCATGCATGACGCCCCTATGGGCAAAGAGCGTCACGACCCCTGCGGCGATCAACCGGTCGGCGATCACATACATGGACGAACGGTTTACCTGCGCGTGTTTGGCCCACACACTCACCGGGCTTGCCCCAAGTTTAACGAGCTCTAGGAAGGCGTTCGTTTCCTTTTCATCCAGATGAAAGTGAGCAAATAGATCATTCATAGCATTGTTGTTGTAAGGTTACAACATATCACTTTAGCCTCATTTTAGCTATATTATTCGTTTTTGTCAAGTATTTCTGTTGTAATTATTTGACAGCTCAATTACATAATTCTATAATGGCCTATAACATATATCTCGCGCCAACCAACAATAGCGCTTTATCTCAGATGGGTAGCACGGGATATTGTGCGAAAAGAAAATTATGAATAATTTGATTGAATTGGATTTCGCCCATGATGACGATTTCATCAAAAAGCACTTCAGAATGAGAAAGGAGCGCCCTTCTGGTTTCGTTTTAGAGTGGCGAGATTCTGCCACAGGAAGATTTTTTGTCATTGACTACAATACGTTCTCCGATCGACGTACAAAAATAGTATCTCTTGCATTACGGGATCACAAAGATGTACGTTTATTTACGGTCGCAAGCGGAATTACCAACATGGGTGAAGCGAGAACCCTACCCATCACGCTTTCCGCTGTCGACGATGTGAGCCACAAATGCTCATATGTTTGGCTTAATTACGATACAGACGGCAGCAGACAAGACCCTGATGGATATTTTGATGATTGGGGGTCAGAGTATGATTTCATATCCCGTGGTCATTATAGATTGAGCACCCTGCCCAATCACATTGATTTTGATCGCACGTTTCAGGCGTTTGGGGAGCAGGTGCGTTCTGGAAATTTTTCAACCCCAAATTTAATCGTTTAGTCGAAAAGATATGGTACTATCTATAGGTATCCATGAAAAATGCACTTGTAGAAAATATCGTCAAAAATATCGTGATTCTTTTGCTGCTTATACCAGCTTATTTTCACATCCAATCAATTTTTTCACCTGGAACATTTCTTGATAAATCAGTCTTAGGTAGTGTGCTGGTAGCCGTAAGCATTTTATCAGTGACGGCGTGTTTTGGAAATTTTGCATTTACCTACGAGCGCGTAAAACAAAAAGAAATATCCTCCCGATTATTAGCTCACCTAACGACCGGACTTCTTATGCTCCTTATCGGACTTTCCTTGGAAATGACATCTGCGATTATGGGCTTATTGATGGAAAAATTTCTCATTTTTGATGCCAGTCTCGCCATCCTTTACATTGCCTCGATTCTTTACGACTTCTGGGATCTAAAAAGGGCAGACCTTGATTCCTTTACGCCCAAAGCACATGCTGTCCCCCACCGCATGTACACCGACGACGAAATCAAAACATTTATTAAGGACGATCAACTCTAGACATGTAAACTCACCTGAGTGAACCAAGAGCCTCTCCCCCACCGGAAAAAGCATCAAGTAGGTTACCAAATCGTCCGGACGAGCTTGGAACGGCGAATCTTTTCGTCTTTTGTGATAAGCGGCACGCCCAGACGAAGTGCGGTCGCCACAATAATACGATCTGCAGGATCTTTGTGGGTCCAGTTCGGAAGAAACACTGCTGTTTTTGCAATGTGCATATCCACGGAAACAAAACGAAAATATGGCAGAATCTCGAGATCCCGGAACCAGGTCTCCGTATCCACTGCAAGGGTAATCCGTCCAGCTTTTATCAACAAACAAATTTCCCACGCACTGATAGCCGAAGCGGCAATCGCTCCGTCTTTCTCTTCGCGATCAATGATCCGACGGGATCGTGAAGAAAGATTTTCTGTTTCGTTTGCCCACCATACGAGTGCGTGCGTATCCAAAAGAATCATTTCAGCGCCTCCCAGTCATCCAGGCCAACCGGCTCAAAAGGATGAACATAGGTAATGACGCTCCCCTTCAGTCGTGCCCTGGCCTGCGCTACTGCAAGAGCATCAGGCGCGTCTTTCATGAGCTTCGCATTCGTGTGAACGATGGGGACAACGCGAGCGATTGCTTTCCCTTTGCGCTGTATGACGGTAGAAATGCCATGGTAAAAAGCACTATTGAGGATCTCCCCAAAACGCTTACGCGCTTCCATGGCAGTAACTGTAGTTTGCAACATATATATCAATTCTATCAATTGGTATGATTCGTGTCAAGAAGCATTTAATCCGTGCCCATTTAATCCGTGCCTCGATACGCTATACTTATTCAAGTCATGAAAAACCTATCCCCCGATGAACGCAAGCTCCTTCTCGTCCAGGGCTTGGATATCCTGGCTTACTCTCTGGCCAATATTTTCGTCACGGTCTTTTTCTTCGCCCATGGGGATTTAAAAGTGACGACCATCTACAATATCGCCGCGCTTGCTTCCATGACCTTTTTCTACGG
>CAYHFH010000002.1:0-28886 GCA_964355865.1 uncultured Gammaproteobacteria bacterium | reverse complement strand
GTTCAGGAGACACAGCTCGGATTCCAACGGGCGGGAATTCATTATCATGGTTCTAGCCGAAGGCTGATCTCGTAGATGCGCCTCTGGCTATTGCGTAAGCGATGAAAGGAATTATTTATGATCAATAAATCAGATTTATTTCCTATTGGCATCGGAACATGGGGAATTGGCGGTTTTGCCGAAAAAAATCCAGGAAACCAGGATGCTACGCAGATAAAATCAATTTCATTCATGCTTCAGCATGGATTTAATTACATAGAGCTTAATGTATGGACAGCACAAGGCCATAGTATCGAACTCGTTTCTAAAGGCGCCAATATTTCTAGAGTAAAAAGAGATAAGTTATTTTTATCTCAAGCAATTTATTCATATACGTCTCCCACAATAAAGGCTGCAATGCGTGAAATTCAGACATGTTTAAAATTATTTAACACGAGCTATGTTGACTCGATATCCTTGAATGAAGCTGCAATTTCATCTATAGGGAAGAAAAATGTATTTGAGCTGTATCATCAGTTAATAGACCAGAAAATAATTCGCTTTATCAATTTAAATAATCCTTCATTGGCCTCATTGCGTGAAGCGATCAGCGAGTTTGGCGATAAATTGTTTTCAATTAAAATTGGTTTTAATTTTGAAATCAGAGAAAATGAAGATAATGGAATTATTAGACTTGCTAAGGAAAAAGAGATTCTCTGTGTGATCTATCAACCCTTAAGGAGGAATAGGACGGCATTGCGGAATTGGCCTCTACTCGTGGAGTTATCAAAAAAATATAACAAGACGCAAAACCAGATAATTCTCAATTGGATTAGATCGAAAGGGTTCTTGCCAATCTCTAAATCTGAGAGTGTAATCCACATTAAAGAACACTTGAGTTCTTTAGATTTCACTCTTGATAGAGAAGATCTCAAGAAATTAGATGAATTTCGTCCTCCCAATTATAAACCGCCATTGGTTTACTGGGGAGCTTCGGGAGATGGAGTACGCATCGATCAATTGAGTAATGTTTTTGATGAGGATTACGATAAACAGATGAATAATAAAAAATAGGATTTTGGACCAAGCGCACGAGAGTTGGACATGCAAAATAGTGCAAATGCCGCAAAGCCTATTTAGGTATTCGATCACCTCGTTTAACTTGGCGTGTGTTGAGTGCAGGGCGTAAATACGATTCGATATACTATTTTATGAATATTCTTATCATCACCGGCACGCCTGGGTCTGGAAAATCTACAATTGCTGAAGCGTTAAGTAAACGATTAGAAAAGTCATCTTATGTGCAGGTAGATTTTTTTAGAAAAATGATAAAGGCGGGTTATGCGTCACCGCATCACTGGAATGATGAGGTTGAACGACAATATACGTTGGCTAGAAGAAATGCAGCACTAACGGCTGTGAATATCGCCAAAGCCGGATTTACGGTTATCGTTGATGATATCGTACGGCAAAAATGGGTTCTAGAGTGGAGGTCTTATTTCAAAGACTGTATAGTGCAGTTTGTTTTACTTAATCCGCGAGTAGAAATAGCGAAGTTCAGAAATAAAATGAGAAAAATATGGACTGTCGATGAGAAAATTATTGATGACTTGCATGGATTTCTTTCAGAAGAAAATACCCAAGAGAAGGGGTGGATCATAATAGACAATACAAATCAAAGGGTTAAAGAAACTGTAGTAGAAATACTACAAAAAATTAAGCATGAGTAATGGAATCAAGATACATACCCTTCGTGTATTCGTTGATGAAAAAGGTAAGTTTGGCAATCCGGTAGGAGTGATTCTGGATGAAGGGAAGAAAATAGCCACAAAAGAGCGTCAACAAATTGCTACGATGCTTGGTTACAGCGAATCTGTATTTATTAATGACGTAAGCGTCGGTAGCGTGAGCGTCTTTAATCCTAGGAGCGAAGTTCCCTTTGCGGGTCATGCGATGGTCGGCGCAGCGTGGTTCATAAATAAAACGGGAAACCAACCGATTGACCCCCTTGTTTGTGAAGGCGGAACAATTAAAACGTGGGTAGTTGATGACAAAACATGGATTCGTGCAGGTCTGACAATGATGCCGGCGTGGAATTATGTGCAACGGGAAAACCCGACGGAAGTTGATCACCTTAGTGAATCAGAAACTAAATCTATTAAACACACATTCATTTGGGCATGGATAGATGAACATGAGGGGCTCATCCGGGCGCGGACGTTTGCGCCGGATTAGGGCATCCCGGAAGATGAGGCAAATGGATCAGGCTCTATGAAATTGGCTGCGACCTTGGGGTGGAGCATAGAGATCATGCATGGAAAAGGATCTGTAATTTACGTCAAGCCCTGGCTAACAGATTTTGCTGATGTTGGTGGTCGAGTCATCGAGGTATAATGCTGACTATGAACTGGTTATTGCTGACACTATTGGCGGTGACTTCAAGAGCAACATATAGCATCGCGACGAAAATATTAAGTCATGATGTGAAGGTTTCTCCGATAACGCAGTCCTTACTGCTTACCGCATTTGCAGGATTGCTTTCTTTAGCGTTGAGTCCGCTTATTGGTGGATTATCATTTACAGGTTTAAACCATTTTTTAGTTCCCGTTATTTTGGTGATTTGCGCACAAGCAGTCGGAAACATTCTCTATTTCAAGGGAATGAAAAATTTGGATGCCAGCACCGCGCAAATTGCTTTCTCGTCCATATTATTATGGGGGACTATACTTTCAGTAATTTTTCTTAATAGTATTTTTTCGCCATTACAATTGATAGGAATTGTATTATTATTGATAGCAATTTTATTAGTTCAGTATAATAAAGGAAAAATTATCTTTAACCGCAGCTTTTTCTATATAGTAGCCTCCGCTGTATTTTTTGCAGTATTTCAAGTCGCGAGTGCAGATTTATCAAAGTCGTTGAGTATCGGTACATATTTAGTCTTGGCTAACCTTGGACCAAGTTTGATCATAGGCGTAATGTATTTCAACATCATTAAAAAAGACTTTCTACTTCTGAAGAGTCAGGTGAAAAAAACTTTCGCTAAGACATTTTTTGCAAGCGGTACAAGCTTGCTCTATTTCTTTTTTTCATATCTTGCATATACATATGCTCCAAGTAGGGGAATTGTCGTGGTTCTTTTGACTACTCAAGTGGTTCTTTCAGTATTATTCGGTATTTTCTTTTTGAAGGAAAAAGAAAACAAAGTGAGAAAACTATCCGCCGGAGTGTTGGCTTTCCTTGCCGGGGTGTTAATCAAATCATAGTCATTAAGTCAGTCCCATATGGTCAGTTGATGTAGATCGGACCCTGGCCAATCTGTTAAGCAAATTTTAAAACTGTGAAGAGAGTTGGATGATGGCTTTGGAGGGGACCTCGAACCAGTAGGAGCTGCCCTTAGTATCATCCGGGGTTCGCGTGTTGACGATGAGTAAAGTCGGAGAAGCCCATCCGGTAGTTACCTCATAGGTATCCTTTCTTCCGGCGGCACTAAATAAATCTTTTACATCAAAATAACGTTGACCCGGAATAATTTCTTCTCCCGTTGCATTAAAAACCCAGGCATTCCCGTCATTTTTTTGAATAAATAGGTACTTATTATCCGGAGACCAGGTATTAAACGGTATACTCAGGCCTTCTGAGGCCGATGCAGATGCCTGAACCGTCGTGGTAAACAAGGGCTGTATATTACCACCTGACCCATCGCTTGTGGTGAATACGTACGTTGAGTTGTCTTTTTTGTGCGTTGCCTCCATCAGTAATTTTTTCTTCCCGTCCGGAGTAGGTTGAGATGCTGTATCTACTTTTAAAATTGGGTTTGTGACGACGGGAATGTCTGTGCGTACTGTCTCTCCGGCTATTATGACTTTGGAGAGATGGTCGGGATTTGCATTTTTAGCCCGCCAGAGGGAAAATCCTGTGAACACAATAAGAATGAAGCTACAAATATATAACTCAGTTTTCAATGTTCGTGTTATGGTCATATTATTTCTTTACAGGATTTAACTGCGTACAGCCATTCGGTTCAGTAAACGAGTCACAGATGGATACCGCCGTTCCGCGTTGTTCCTTCGATGGTCCATCGGACCAGTTGAAGATGGTTTCTGCATCAATTTGGCGCATGTTCACACATCCGTGACTCATCGTATGCCCAAAATTATCATGCCAATATGCGCCGTGAAGTCCGAAGTCACCATAAAAAAACATGACAAAAGGTACATTGGGCAGGTCATATGAATCTGCTCCCGATCCGCCGGACATGCGGGTCGACCGCAGCTTTTGCCAGATGGTAAAGTTTCCGGTAGGGGTTCTGCCCCATCTGCCGGTCGCAACAAACGTTTGGAATATTTTCGATGTTCCCTCGTAGGCGTACAGTATTTGCGTGGAAAGATCAACATAAATGTGTTTGTCTTCGGAAGGGGAGTTTGTTCCAAGTACGGATGGGCGCGTGGTATTCGATGTTAGATTGATATTGGGCGGTACCACCTTGCGTCCTTCAAATATACCCATCGCTCCATTTTCGATTTTTTCTACCAGGTCACTGGTGCAGCTTTTGGAGTTTGCACAAGGGGGTTGTGGCTTCCATATCATCGTGCTTCCTGCATAAATGAGAAGACCGGTAACCATGGTAAGGCCGTAGAGAATGAAACGGTACCGTAGTGGTTTATGACGGGTTGTATGAGAGGCTTTCTTCGCAGATTTTCGGTGAGTTTTTTTTGTCATCTTTATTTAAGAGTAGTAAAAGCGGGTTACAAACGCAAGAGTGCGGTTAGTAACCGTTCACGAGTTGGCAAAGCCAGTATGAAGATATCCCTTGAGTGTAGGAAAAAATGCTTCCCGTTTTGTCCGTACGAGGGTCTGCACAATACTGGCAAGGGTCGCGGTTGTTTCCATTCCTGTGTACGTATCTGATCCGTAGGATATACGACGGGCAAGGGCGATGGGTCGCAGTTCCTGTTCTGCAAAGTTGTTGGTACCGTTGGGAGAGACCAGAAGCGTTCGGATGAGTCCATCCCGCTGCTCCCTAAGGCGGTGTTGAAGCGCCTGTGTTGTAGGATCGATAGACGAAATTGCCAGGAGCTTGTCCATGTATCGGGAGACGTCCTGCTCCAACTGTTTTGGGTCACGCTGATACTGCCCATCTTTTTTCAGATGATAGAGCCACACGAGGGTATCCCGGATGTAGACGCTTTCATGATCGTTCAGTTTGTCCACGGTTTCCTCAAAACAGAAGCGTAAGAGGTGCGCCCAACAATACAACTGTTTGTCCTTTGGCATGGCGTTGGTATAGGAGGCAAGTCCGTCATGCATCGCGTAGGCCCGACTGGTTCCGTAGAGTTCTTGGGCGATACCTTTCCCGCGACTTTCTGCTGCAACGTAGACCGTGGCCTCCTCACCCGCCATGATCCACATCCAGGCGCCTTTGCCTTTGACCTGCCAGCCGGTTTCGTCGGCATACAGGATGTGTCCCGCCCGGACAATCCGCTTTAGTTCTTCATATCGTCCTCCAAGATGTGTGGCTGCTTGACGCAAGAGCGAAACCAATCCGCTCTCTGAGATATCCAGTCCATAGCCGATCGCAAAGACCATCGAAATTTTTGAGAGAGACAGGAGACACCGATACCGCAACAACAATGCCATCATAAAGGTGTTGATGCCGTATTCCGTAAACGGAAGACTGCGCTCGTCCCGGGCGCTGATTTCTTTTTTACACGTCCCGCACCATTGCCGTTCACTCTCGATGATGAGCTGAACAACCTGTGGGTTGAGAATGATGTCGATGAGGGTTTTTTGTTGGATTGCTTTGACCCGACGCAGGGAGTGGCCGCAGCGGAAGCAGGATGAGGCAAATACCCGCCGTCGGTCGTATCGTGACGCATCGTCGGTGTATTCCCGATTCGTATTTGCATGACCGGGTTGCCCGCCTTTGGATTGTTTCTCCTCCTGGCCGGGAGAATGAAAATTTCCATGGTCAAAGAGGCTGGCCCGGTAGCGGTTGGTCGTCTTGGTAAGTTTTTCGAGTTCTTTTTCGAGTCGGTTGCGTTCTTTTTCCAGATGTGCGCGCTCCTGTTTCAATTTACGGATTTCCTGCTTGAGTGTCTTGACGGTATCCTTGTTGGTTGTGTTCGATTGAAGCAACAGCGCATTATGTATCCGGAGATAGCGAACTTCCCGACGTAACGATTGGACATATGCAGGCAGAGAAAGCATAGGACTTTCTACGTTAGAGGATATAGTATGATGTTGTCAACATTTTTGCCAACTCGTGAACGGTTACTGCGGTTATTTTAAACGGCAAGAAATTGTCTTAAGTATTTCCCGGTATATGATTTTTTGACTTTCGCAATTTGCATCGGTGTGCCTTGGGCCACAATTCTTCCACCTTTATCTCCGCCTTCGGGACCGAGGTCAATCACCCAATCGGCATTTTTGATCACATCAAGATTGTGTTCGACGACGAGGACGGTATTGCCATGATCGACGAGTTTATTTAGTAGCACTAACAGTTTTTCAACATCTGCAAAGTGGAGTCCTGACGTTGGTTCGTCAAGGATATAGAACTCTCCTTTGGCCTGGAGCTTACTAGCCAGTTTTAGCCTTTGAGATTCTCCTCCGGATAAAGTGTCCAATGTTTGTCCCATTTCCATATAATCCAAACCAACTTCGTCAAGAAGATTCATTTGGACTTTTATCTCATTATCGTCGAAGAAATCTTCAATTTCGCTTGCCGCCATCGTCAGCACCTGAGCAATATTTTTGCCTCTATAGGTATACCGCAATACTTTTTCTTTATATCTGGATCCGCCACAGCTCTCGCACTTTATCTTCACGTCTCCCAAAAAATTCATCTCCATATCTATATAGCCCACCCCCTTGCACAACGCACACCCCTCATGGGAGTTATAGCTAAAGAAACTGGGGTGCATTCTGTGTTCGTTTGCAAAATACTGTCGTATCCTGTCAAATGCCCCAACGTAGGTGGCAATACACCCTCTTTTATTAGCTCCAACTTGTCCCTGGTCAATGAGGACAATTTTATCGCTATGCTGGCCGAGAATTTCTTCAACGAGTGAGCTTTTTCCCGATCCAGATACTCCGGTTAACGCGACTAAAACACCCGTTGGGATGGTTATATTGAAATCTTTTAAATTATGGCGGATAGCATGGAGAACACTCAATCCGCCTGAAGCAGTTCTGTAATCACTTTTTCCGTTGGCGGCTTTGTCCCCACGAAGATATTTGCCGGTCAATGAATGTGGATTATTAATAATATCATCAATGGTTCCAGAAGCCACAACCTCTCCGCCTTTTTTGCCCCCGCCCGGTCCAATCTCAATAATATAGTCGGCACTCCTTATAATCGTCTCATCATGTTCAACCACGATGACGCTGTTTCCCTGGTCACGCAGTCTCTGCAAATTATCGACAACTTTGGAGACATCACGGGGATGGAGCCCTGCTGTTGGTTCATCCAAAACATACACGGTTTCGATGAGATCGCATCCCAACTGGCGGGCCATTTTTACCCGTTGAGCTTCTCCGCCGGATAAGGTGTCTGCCGACCGGTTGAGCGATAAGTATCCGACCCCGACACTTATTAATCCTGCGAGTTGATCAATCAATCTGGGTTTGATGACTTCAGCATTCTTGTGGTCGATGGTTCTGACAAAGGCTAAGCACTCATCGAGTGGCATATTCCCGACTTCGCCGATATTCTTACCGTTTAATGTAACCTCCAGAGACTTATTGTTGAGACGTCCTCCATGGCACTCCGGACAATCTGTCAGATCAAAATATTTCATATCATGTTCCGTCAGGCCCCGATGCACTTTACTATTGCGGTGAATGATGCGATGAACGACACCTTGAAATGTCCAACGGTCAATAAACTCGCCCATCACCGATTGCAACATTTCCGGGGAAGCGTAGAGAATGCGGTCAAGCTCCTCAGTGTTGTAGTCTCTTAGCTTCTTATCCATAGCAAAGTATCCCGATGCCTTCACGATGCTCCATTGCCTGCCTCCCACATACCAATCGCTTGGGAGGAGCGCTCCCTCAGCGAGACTTTTACTTTTATCAATCACTTTTTCTATATTCACCTCGACAGCCCTGCCCAACCCTTTGCATTTCTTACAAGCGCCGTACGGATGGTTAAACGAATAGTAGGAAGAATCCATAGATGGCAAGCCTACGCGGGAGTAGAGAAGCCGCAAGTACGTGTAGGCTTCCGTTAAGGTGCCCACGGTCGAGCGTGGATTGCCGTGTACCCGGTCTTGGCTAATGACAATTGATGCGGAAACTCCTTTTATTTCGTTCACTTCCGGACGATTGCTCTTCTGAAGATAACGTCTCGCATAAGAGGGGAGAGATTCAAAATACTGTCTCTGTCCTTCCCTCGCAATTATGTCAAACGCGATCGTGGATTTGCCGGAGCCGGAGACACCCACGAAACAAACGATTTTATTTCTGGGAATCGTTACATCTATATTCTTGAGGTTGTTTTCTCTGGCTCCATGTATAGCTATAGTGTTCATTGTGCTATAATAAAGTATAACGTTACGTTATAGTCAATAGATATGCATAATCTCATTACCGCAGGAGAATTGGCCCGGCTCGCGTCTACCACAAAAAGGACGATTCTTTTTTATGACGAAAAAGGTGTACTCAAGCCGGTGAAAGTAGGAAGTAGCAAATACCGCTATTATGACCAGCGTCAAATTCTCGAATATCAAAGGATTCTTCTTTTATCCAATTTAGGAGTGTCCCTGGGTGAGATGAAAAAGTATGTCAGAAAAAATGGTGACTTGAAGAAATTATTTGACGATAAGAAGGAATTGATGGAGAAAGAGATCCGACTACTCGAATTTAACTTGCAAAACTTGATCAAGTTTCAAGCTAATCTCAAGGAAAATGGAACAATGGTTAATCCGCAAGTAAAAGTATTGTCTCCATTTGGTATTTATTTTACTGAAAAGGTAGGTCCGTACGCCAAGATTGGTCAGTATTGCGAAGAACTCTCTAAAATGTTTGAACATAAAGGTAAAAATTTTACAACCTTGGCTATTTTCCAAGAGCAGGGGTATCGCCCGAAAAAAAGTAGGATAAAGATAGGAGCCTTGGCCGGAAAAGATTTGAAAGTGAAAGGGGAGTATCAGGGTATAGTCAACTATATGGAGTTAAACCCCGGAAAAGTATTGACCTATACTCATAACGGATCAGGAAGTCTCCTGTCGCTGTTTTGGAAAGAACTCGAAAAATATTGTGGTCTGAAAAACATAACAATACGAAAAAATATTCCGGATTTTGAAATTTACCGTACCGTCAATTCTGATACAACGAAGCAATTTTTTGAGATCTACCTACCGATTTATTAATTAGGTAAAAGAATGACTACATTATCCGATCTACCACTCATTGGAAATTTCATTCGTACCATTGATCAAGATATTAAAGAATATAGTTTTATACAAGCCATGAGAAACGTAGTAAAACGGTCTCACACCAGGCTTGAAATACGGGGTTTGCGTAGTGGTGCAAGGGATATATTACAGACTAAGTCAGCCGTAGTAGTTGCAAATCATCCGAATGAAGCTGAAGTAATAGCTCTTATAGCCTCTTTGCCGGAGCGAAATGATGTATATTTGATCGTTAACGCAAGGATGTTAGGAATCGTGAAAGATTTAGATCGGCATTTAATACCAGTTTATATTGAACATCACAATAATCCTTATCATCACAATGAGATCTTGAGTTATTTGCTAAAGACGTATCATCCCAAAAATACCCTGACGCCGGAAAAAGAACATGAGCATAATATTAAAAGCATTGCACGGGCAGCGGACCTCGTCAACGGTGGAGGGTTGGTGATTATTTTCCCAGGACGAAGAAGCGTTGATGGTCATTGGTTTCCAGGGGTTGGTCATCTCGTAAAAAATATTATAAGTCGTAAAAGAACATATATTGTACAGGTTTTTTCTCAGGGTACTTCATGGATGGACTATCTCCGGCTTATACCATTTACCGGGGTTTTTTTACCGGTGATTACAATGAATTTTGCACAACCTCTTATCGTCGATGATATATGGATTCACAATCCGAAAAAGACAACGTCAATCCTTGAAAAAATATATCATGCCTGGACCAAGAAAGTGATACCAAGTAGATAGTTATTATTGGTATAATTCTTACTATGGACGAAATGCTTGTCAAAATCATCAAACTTTCTGCTGAACATTGGGCGAAATATAAAGCTATTCGGTTAGAAGCGCTGAAGTCTGACCCGATTGCATTTGCAGATATATACGATAACGTAGTAGTTTACGAAGATTCATATTGGAGAAATAGATTAATAAATCCAGAAGAGATATGGCTTTTTGCTGAAATTGATTCTCATATCGTCGGAATGATCGGGACATATTTGAGAGTTAATAATCAACCCTTGGAAAGTGCTGCTATTGTTGGTGTATATGTAAGTAAAAATTATCGAGGAAAAGGTATAAGTAGAAAATTGATGAATCAAATGCTTGAGGAGATTAGTAAAACAGGATTTATAAAGAAAGTAAAACTATGGGTAGCTGAAATACAAAATTCAGCGAGAAAATTGTATGAAAAATCGGGATTTAAATATATTGGAAAGGATAAAAAAAATATCGAGCACAATGGTAAAGTCTACGAAGAGTTTATTATGGAAAAAGATTTGGCATAGCTGTTGTAAATTTATATTACTTAAATATTCATTGCTAGAATTATCCCATGCAGGATTATAAGACAGTCATTAGCATTATTACGATAATTTTTTCGCTTGTTGGGTATATCCCGTATCACTTGGATATTTATACAGGGAAAACTACTCCGCATATATATTCTTGGTTCATTTGGGGTACGGCGACAGCAATCGCATTCGCATTACAAGTGAGTGCCGGAGCAGGTGTCGGTTCGTGGATGACACTTGTCATTGCACTGAATGCATTTATTATTTTTTTTCTTGGGCTTCGTCACGGAAAAAAGGATATAACCAATTCAGATACTGTATTTTTTATACTTTCACTCGTCGCGGTTTTTATTTGGCTTGTGGCTCGTCAGCCAGTGGTATCGATCATCCTCATATCTACGGTTGAAATGTTTGAATTTATTCCGACCATCAGAAAATCTTGGCATAAACCGTACTCGGAGACACTGTCCATGTATGCGCTCAGCGCCTTCCGTCATGGGTTAAGCATTTTTGCGCTTCAACAGCTCAACATTATCACATGGCTTTATCCAGTGACATGGGCACTAGCAAACGCACTTTTCAGCATCATGCTTCTAACGAGACGGGGCGCAGTTGCCAAAAATAAAGGGAAATAACATTATTGATCCGGATCGGGGGGGAGACCTTCTTCGCCGTTTTGTACCATTTCTCCGGGTTTGAGCCATTGGACATAGGCGCAACCCGTCGGTTGACGCGCAACTTTATCCCATCCGGCCGTCGAGCACTTGATCATCCGTTTTCCGGCGCTTGTCGTGAAAAGCACTAATGGTTTGCTGCATTCGGGACACGCTTCTTTGAGAGGCTCCGTGGTGCCGTTAATCCACTCGACATAATCACATCCAGTTGGTTTTTTTGCATCCTTGTCCCATCCTCCCATCGAGCATTTTTTCATTTTCTTTCCGAATCGGGTGACTTGCAAAACGAGCGGCGATCCGCATTTGGGGCACTTTTCATCCAATGGTTTGGGTTCGACCTGGAGCCATTTCACGTATTCGCACCCTTCATTTTTTTTCGTCTGGGCGTTCCAGGAACCCTTGGTACACCGCTGGAGTTTCTTGCCGGAGGCTGTTTCTACTATATCCCCAAGGGGCGCACCGCATTTCGGACACATTTCAGGAGCATCTGCCATAGCGACAGATTATCATTGTTAACTCCCAAGATGCAATAGCTGTTTTTTCTTGCGGAAGAGATGGAAAGGTGATACAAAGACGGTATGGAAGAAATATCCAAAATTGCTATTTTTAAGGGTCGTAAGGTTCGAAAAACGATTTACCATAATGAATGGTGGTTTGTCGTTGAGGATGTCGTTTTAGCGCTTATTGATAGCCTGAATGTGAAAGATTATATCAATAAAATGCGCCGTCGAGATCAGGAATTAGCCAAAGGGTATGGACAGATTGTCCATACCCTTGAAATTCCCACTGAGGGTGGAAAGCAAATGATGAATTGTGCAAATACGGAAGGCATCTTTCGCATCATCCAGTCTATTCCTTCCCCTAAGGCCGAACCGTTTAAGCGCTGGCTCGCTCGCGTCGGGTACGAGCGGGTACAAGAAATCGAAGATCCTGAGTTAGCGACCAAACGGACTAGGGCGCTCTATAAAGCCAAAGGATATTCCGATGGGTGGATAGAAAAGCGGATGCGCGGGATCGCGATTCGTGAGGAGCTCACCGACGAATGGAAGAATCGTGATGTGGGGGGAGACCGAGAGTATGCCATCCTTACTGCGGAGATATCTCAAGCCACATTTGGTATGACTCCATCCGAATACAAAAAGTTTAAAGGACTTGCCCGTGAAAATCTTCGGGATCACATGGATGATTTAGAACTTATCTTCACAATGCTTGGCGAGGCATCAACGACCAGAATTACGAAAGGCAAAAATGCGCAGGGTATCCCTGAAAATAAACTGGCAGCCCGTCAGGGAGGAACGATTGCCGGAAACGCCAAACGAGAACTCGAACAAAAGTCGGGCGAAAAAGTTTCTACTTCCGGAAACTATCTTAGATCCCCTCAGAACAAAACCTTTTCATCCAAATAGCATATAAATGCTATACTTTCCCTATGCTCATTGCGCGGAATATCAGGCTTATATCGTGGCTTAATTTCTGTACGGATTTTATATTTTTTGCCCCGGTGGCCATTCTCTACTTTGCTCATGTGACGGGTTCTTACGTGTTGGGTATGAGCATTTTTTCCGTGGCATACGTTTCCTCGGCCATATTTGAAGTTCCCACCGGAATCGTTTCCGACCTCGTCGGGAGGAAAAAAACAACTATCTTCGGCGCGTTGTGTGCGGTCCTTTGTGTCATCTTTTACGCAATCGGTGGGTCTTACTGGGTATTAATTTTAGGCTCGTTGTTTCAGGGGCTGTCGCGGGCGTTTTATAGCGGAAACAACGACGCCCTCCTTCACGACACACTTCGGGAAATAGGAAAGGAGAACGAATATCATACCTATCTGGGAAAGACAGGCTCCATGTTCCAATTTGCCTTGGCTGTCGCTGCAGTATTAGGAGGTTTCATGGCGGCACGGTCGTATTCTCTTGTGATGTGGGCATCGGTTGTCCCGCAAATTGGCGCATTGTTGATCTCGATATATCTCGTGGAGCCAAAGAAAATAAACACGGAGAGCGCGAACGTGCTCTCCCACCTTTTTGCATCACTCAAATATTTTCAACAAAGTCGAAAACTCCGTTTGTTATCGATCGTCTCCGCGCTCAGGTTTGGCTTGGGGGAGTCAGGATATTTACTGCGCAGCGCTTTTGTCGCAGGCATTTGGCCGCTATGGGCAATTGGCGTGGCATCGTCTTTGGCAAACATTGGTGCCGCCGCAAGTTATTATTTCAGCGGGAGAGTGATAGATAAGTTTAAACCTTTCCATATTCTTAATTTCGAAATCATTACAAATAGAATGGTGAATTTCATTGCATTATTTTTTCCAACCATTGTTTCCCCAGCGCTCCTAACTGCTTCGTCGTTAACCTTCGGAGTAGGATCGGTTGCGCTGGGATCTCTTCTCCAAAAAGAATTTTCTCAAAAACAGCGGGCGACGATGGGATCCATCAACTCTCTCCTTGGAAATATATTATTTGGTGTTAGTTCTGTTCTGGTAGGTGTACTCGCGGACCGGACGGATGCCAGGACAGCGCTCATTGTCGTAAATATTCTCTTACTGGCTCCTCTTATATTCTACCGGAAAATTTTTTTGCCCGAACGCGTTAATGGTGGTAGGATACAGATATCATGAAAAAAGCCATAACCATGATGAATATCTTTAAAAATTCCCGCTACCGGGGCAAACACGTCATTTTGGCAGCAGGCAAGGTTTACACAGCCAAAACTGGCGAGGGAGCAGCGGAAATTCTCAAAAAATTAGAAAAAACACACCCGCTTGTTACTCCCGAGGTCGCATATCTTCCAAAAGCACGATCACTCATCTTATGGATATAAGATTTCCTTTTGAGGATGAGGGGAGAACCTCCTTCGGCCATATCTACCGACCCGTCGCGAAAGTTAGTCTTGCTTCTCCAACGGTGGATATTGCAGTAGATGTATGGATGGTAGTGGATACCGGCGCGGATTATACTATCATTCCGCGGCATTTTGCGAGAAAGCTGCGAGTTTCACTGGAAACAGATTGCGTGAAGGATACGACGGTCGGTGTGGGAGGCACGCAGGCAATATTCTTCTATAAAAAGCGAATCACGGCGACTGTAGGACCGTTTAAAAGAAATATCCCTTTAGCATTTTTTGATACCAACGAAGTCCCGGCGCTTCTGGGTCGTCTTGGGTTTTTGGAGACATTCGACATAGAATTTCTTAAATCTCATATTGTGGTGTTTAAAAGTTCAGCAGCCAGTTAATGACAAACGCCGCAAGCGCTTGTTGATGCGCTTTTGCCATTTGGAATTCCGTAAGTGTTGGTTACTTGATATATTATGACGTCCATCGTGCATAGATGCCGCTGGGGAGGAGGCGACCATCAGGCCCAGATTCTTTGAGAGCAAGTTCTCCGTATGTCACGGATCCCGGATGGGATTTCATTGATGATTCGACTAATTGTCCGAGCGCAATCGCAGAAATGTCTGCCGTGTACGCGTTGACGAGAAGAAATTTTGGCTTCGGTGACAGGATGGTGGCGCAGTCCGTCAGAAGCCGTGGAAGGTGATCGAGAATTTTCCACACTTCTCCTTTTGTGCCGCGTCCAAACCGTGGTGGATCAAGAATGATGCCATCGTAGGTATTGCATCGTTTGGTCTCCCGTAGGACAAATTTCATTGCGTCATCCTCAATCCATCGGATTTGTTGTGGATTGACGCGATTTAGTTTGGCGTTTTCATGTGCCCACGTGAGCGTACTTTTGACGCTATCCAGATGCGTAACGCGTCCACCCGCTAGGGCTGCAGCAATAGATGCCGCTCCGGTATAGGCAAAAAGATTGAGGATGGAGAGTGGTGTATGAGCAATAATTTCATCGAGCCAAACCCAATTTTTTGCTTGTGCAGGAAAAATACCAATCTGTTTGAATGCGGTGGGTGCCAGACGAAATGTCAAATGACGGTAAGGGATAAGCCATGGGGATGGGGGAGGGCGACGACTACTCCAGTGTCCTTCTGTTTTTGATGATCGGATGTATTGGGCATGTGCGCTAACCCAGGCTTCTTGAGATTTGCGTGGGTTCCAAAGTGCACGCGGGTCAGGGCGGGCGATAGTATAATTCCCAAACCGTTCAAGCTTCATGCCTAGCCCTGAATCCAACAGTTCGTAATCCGTCCAATCATCGGCGGGTAGGATAGGAATCGAAATCATGATAGGATTTTACCATGGATAGTCACTGGCAGAAACTATTGATCCTAAAAGACAAGCTCGTCCAATATGAAACAAAGCTTGCCGGTAAGATGAAGCGGTACCGCGGTGTGGTCCATGAGAGTGGTCTATCAGAGATGCGGCATAATGAGGTAATGGTATTACGGGCAATTGTGGCTGATTTAAAACGGGAAATACAGATCCTCGAAACCCCTTGACAACAATCGCGTTACAGGCGTACGGTTAATGAAGATAGGGGGTGAGAAATTCATGAAAATGAAAGAACTTGATTGGGTAGCAAATCTTTTAGTGACCGTCGGTGCGCTCAACTGGGGATTGGTTGGGGCGTTCAAGCTGGATCTTGTCCAGACGATCATGGGCACGAGTCCGGCGCTTGTCCAACTCGTGTATGTCGTCGTGGGACTTGCCGGACTGTATCAGGTGTACAAAATGACGACCAAGAGTAAGAAATAATTGCTTGATACGCACAAAAAAGATATTATTAAAAACCTTCTCTCGTAAGGGAGGGTTTTTAATTTGTTATGAAGAAAATACTTCTTGTTTTTGCGCATCCCGACGATGAATCGTTTGCGGCGAGTCGGACGGTGAGTCGCTATATGAAGTCCGGTTGGGGGATAGCGCGGTATTGTGCGACTGATGTGGGACATCAGGATGGGAAACTCGCGACTCTTACCCCTGGGACACTTGAGGATCCTATTTTTCGTGCTATGGATATTGAGCTTCCGGATGTGGTCATCACGTTTGACAAAACCGGAATCAACAATGATCCGGATCATATAAAAACCTGTTATGCGGCGACCTACGCTTTCCAAAAATATGCTTCCTGGCTAGAGGGTCTACAAAAGAAATTTCGGCTATGGGCAACTTCCAAACATGATGAAGCATGGTTTAAGCGGGTGGAGGCGATGGTAAGGGCGCGAATAGAACCTAAACTGTATTATGCCTGTGTGCCAGCAAGCACTATTTCCCGAGCTGTTCGGGATAAGGAGTTGCCGAAAGAATCTTACGATATGCCATGGCGTGGGACACCGGATGATCAGATTACGACGGTGATTGATGAAGAATACTTCGTTCTCCACATGGAGGGTACGAAAGAGTATTTCATGGGGAAAAATGACCGTATTGAGGGTCAACTATAAATTCCCGTTGACCACGCTCCATAATTACGATAAACTGACACTTAAACAGTATCAGTTTATATGCATTTCCATAAAGACGAACACTACGGATTGCTTCTCATGGGTGAATTGGCGGGTTCCCAAAGTACCCGGCCGCTTTCGCTTGCATCTATGAGCCAGCGTCACGGTGTTTCGTTACCTTTTCTTAAAAAAATTGTCCGTTCACTCAAATCCCATGGACTTGTAGAAAGCAAAGAAGGCATTGGAGGCGGCTACACGTTAGCGCGTGGGGCGGATACTATATCGATGTGGGATATTGTTTCTGCATTTGATTCAACGTTCGGGTCGCCGGTCCCGGATGGGTTATTTTGTCCCGTAAATAAATCGTGTCTGCCACAGCACATTAGAATAACGCTCGCGAAAAGTATTCAAGAACGGCTTGAATTACTATCTCTTCGGGAGGTTTCTACATGAAAAAAATTTCAGTCAATCCACTGTTGAAGGTGCGCGATCTTTTTGTTTCAGTCGAAGGCAAAGATGTATTGAAAGGGATTTCTTTGGATGTCGAAGCGGGGGCGGTACACGTCATCATGGGTCCCAACGGAAGCGGAAAATCGACTCTCGCGTATGCGCTCATGGGACATCCGCAGTACAAAGTACTGCGGAATAATCCAATCCGACCAATATTACCAATCCGACCAATGGATGAAAAAAAGAATGGGAAAAATGAAAAAACGGGGATTCGGTTAGGGAATAAAAATATATTGGAGTTACCTACGGAGGAGCGGGCGAGGGCTGGACTGTATCTTGCCATTCAATCGCCGATTGCTATCCCTGGGGTCAGCGTTATGCAATTACTGCGCACCGCTTATCAATTACTGCATAGTGAAGTGTCAACAGATATCAAGGAAAACATACCTATTCAAAATCCCGTTCTTGCCCGGCGTTGGCAGGCAAATGGTATGGGGCTCACTGAATTTGTCGGACGGGTCAAACATGTTGCGGGTCAGCTCCGGTTGGATGAATCATTCTTGTCGCGAAGCGTTCACGATGGGTTCTCCGGTGGGGAAAAGAAAAAAGTCGAAATGCTTCAGGCATTAGTATTGGCTCCGAAGATTGCAATCTTTGACGAAATTGATACCGGACTCGATGTCGACGCGCTCCGGGTGGTGGGAAAAGGAATTGATGTTCTCCGGAAGCAACATACCGGTGTCATTATCATTACCCATTACAACAGGATACTCCGGTATGTGACGCCGGACGTGGTACACATACTCGTTGACGGGAAAATCGTAAAAACTGGTCCGGCGGCGCTCGCCAAGAAGATTGAGAAAGAAGGATACTCCAAATTTCAGATGTGATTGATTTATTATGACGCAATCTTCCCTACCTCATGACTCGTATAAGTTTGGGTTCCGTAAGCCTGAAAACTACGTATTTAAATCTAAAAAGGGCCTTGACCGGAGTGTGGTAGTCGATATGAGTGACCGGAAAAAAGATCCCCCATGGATGCGGGAGTTCCGTCTCAAAGCGCTTGATCAATTTTTCCGGAAATCATTACCCACATGGGGTGGTAATCTTTCGACCATCAATTTTGATGATATCTACTACTATATTAATCCGACAGAAAGGCTTGCGTCGCGTTGGGAAGATCTTCCGGTGGAAATCCGCGATACCTATGACCGGATCGGTATTCCCGAGGCAGAAAAAAAATTTCTTTCGGGGGTCAGCGCACAGTACGAATCAGAAGTCGTATACAAAAGTATCCATGAAACATTGAGCAAAAAAGGGGTTATTTTTTTGGATATGGATTCTGGCCTCCGGGAATTTCCTGAAATTGTTAAACAATACTTCGGTACCGTCATTCCTCCAGGGGATAATAAATTTTCCGCGCTCAATAGCGCAGTCTGGTCCGGCGGTTCATTTGTCTATGTGCCTAAAGGAGTCCGTGTCGATCTGCCTCTTCAGGCGTACTTTCGTATCAATGCCGCCAACATGGGGCAGTTTGAACGCACCCTCATCATTGCCGAAGAGGGGAGTTTTGTCCATTATGTGGAAGGATGCACCGCTCCCATTTACACCACAGATTCGCTTCATAGTGCAGTGGTCGAAATTATAGTGAAAAAAGGTGCCCGGGTCCGGTACACGACGATCCAAAATTGGAGTACGAATGTTTACAATCTAGTCACTAAACGCGCGCGGGTAGAAGAGGAAGGCGTCATGGAATGGGTCGATGGAAATTTAGGCTGTTTAGCGGAAGGGTCGCTGTTGACCACGCCACAAGGCATTATACCAATCGAAAAGATTGAGACTGGAGACAAGGTGCTCTCCTGGGATGAACAGAAAGAATGTCTTTGTTTTCGTGCGGTACGTGCAAAGCGTTTTTTCGGTAAACAACCAATACATACAATATCTGTTGGTGAGCGAAAGCTCGCAGTTACTGCAAATCATCCTTTTTATTCGTCTGTATATGATCCAACTATTGCCAAGAAGTTGGGGCGCTATCATTTGGGATACGTCCGCGCCGATGCTTTGCGACAGGCAATTATCCCACGTATCTCGCTCGCGTTTGGTGTGCCATATGTCTTAACACTTCCATCTCTATCGACAACCTTTTCGTCGATGAATCAATTCACTTCAACATTACAGATGACTCGTGACCGGCCATCTAAAATGCATCACATACAGCAATCAACGGATGACCTCATGTGGTTATTTGGGTACTGGGTAGGTGACGGTAATACGGATATAAAACAAGGCAAAACAGATGGAGTGATACGATTTGCCAAGCTTGGATTTTCTACCCCGAAAAACGACCGTGCACGGGGACGACTTATAAAAACAATGAGTGCTCTTATCGATAATTCTCCTACTGAACGGGCAGATGGACATCATCTAGCTTGGAATAGCAAGGAACTTGTTGAGTTTTTTATCATGAACGGTTTTTTTGGTAATGCACAAACGAAACGGGTTCCGCGATGGGTATGGTCGATCCCGGAATCACAACGATTAGCTTTTGTAGCGGGTTATCTTGATGCCTATGGAGCGACTAGTAAGGGCCGGTTTTCATTGAAATCCGTTCAGCGTCCGTTACTGGAAGATATCGCCTCACTCTTGGTGACGTTGGGCGTTACTTCTCGGTTGCATACCGAATTTGATCATCCCAGGCGCGTCGCGATTATGGGCGTCGAGTGTATAGCTCATGGTTCTTACCGATTGGTTTTTGTAGGTGACGAGAGACTCTTTCCTTGGATAAGTAAATCATTGAAGGAAAAATTAAAAATTGGATCATCCCATAAACCGGAAATACACCGGCATATAGGCCGTTCCAATATTCGACTCAGCAGGCAACTTGAGGTCGTTCCTATACACTTCTCTAAGTCATCCGAGAAGCTTATTCCTACATGGGATATTGAGGTGGAAGGCACAGGAAATTTTGTATCGCAAGGGTTTATCGTCCACAACAGTAAGCTCACCATGAAGTATCCGAGCGTCTATTTAGTAGGTCGGAAATCGCATGGCGAAATTCTTTCGATAGCTGTGGCAGGGACCGGGCAACACCAGGACGCGGGTGGGAAAGTCGTTCATCTCGCCCCGGAAACGACGTCGCAGATTATTTCTAAATCCATAAGCCGCGGCGGCGGGCGGACGTCATACCGGGGCTTGGTTCAGATTATCAAGGGTGCCACAAACAGTAAAAGTAAAGTCGTTTGTGATGCGTTGCTTTTGGACGAAACGTCACGCTCTGATACATATCCTACGATGACGATTGATGAACAGGATGTCACGATCGAACACGAGGCGACCGTTTCCAAAATAGGCGATGAACAACTGTTTTACCTTTTAAGTCGAGGAATCGGCAAGGCACAAGCAGAATCTATGATCGTCAACGGTTTCATCGAGCCCATTGTCAAAGAGCTGCCCCTAGAGTATGCCGTGGAGTTAAACCGGTTAATACAACTACAGATGGAAGGCTCAGTCGGTTAGCACTATGAGTACTCAGATACACAAAAATCAATCGAAAACGATTATTGAGGAAGTACAGGCAGACAAATCCTTCTATGAATATACACTTCAGGAAAACGCGCAATTGACAGTGGTCTTGATTGCGGTGCAAAAAATAACTATGGCAATTGCGGCACGGATTCGATTGTCCGGTCGGGGAGCATCGGCCAACATCATTGGTTTCGTGGTAGGACGGGGGGGTCACCGGATATCCGTACATACAGAACAAATTCATGAAGCGCAGGACACAAAGAGCAATCTATTGGTCAAAGCCGCTCTTTTTGATGAGGTACAGTTTTCCTATGATGGAGTGATACGGGTAGAAAAGTTAGCGCAAAGGACCGATGCGTATCAGAAAAATGAAAATCTTCTCCTTTCCTCTCATGCGCATGCCAGAAGTGATCCGGCGTTAGAAATATTGGCAAACGATGTGCGTTGTACCCATGGTTCAACGACCGGTAAACCCAATGAAGATCAATTGTGGTACCTTATGAGTCGCGGAATACCCAAAAGTGCCGCAACACAATTATTAATTGAAGGATTTTTTGAACGCGCGATAACGACTATTTCTGATACAATACACCAGGAACAAATCAGGAAAATGCTATGGCAACTTTTATAAAAGCACTCGGAACAAGTGATTTACTGCCCGGAAGCATGAAAACAGTACATGTTGGGGGGAAAACAATTGCCCTGGCCAACGTCGACGGAGAAGTTTTTGCAATTGACGATACGTGCAGTCATGCGCAGTGTTCATTGGGAAGTGAAGGATTTATCGATGGCAACGTCGTCACGTGTGGCTGTCACGGCGCGCAATTTGATGTGACGAATGGTAAGGTCATGAGTATGCCTGCAGTTGTTGATGTGGCAAGTTACCCTGTAAAAGTTGAAGATCAAGATGTGCTGATTGCGCTATGACCAGGTAGTGAAAACTCGATTATTCAGAAGAGTGAGTAGATTGTCTGTGCATTGAGTATTATACATGGATTATGGAGGTATCATGTTTTTATCAAGCGTAAAAAACATATCGAGTTTCTACTACCTGGTATGAAGGATGTACGTCACGATTTTCCTCAATTGACCCGGAAGATAAATGGAAAACGGTTAATTTATCTCGACTCGACGGCCACGTCGCTCAAGCCCAGTCAGGTAATAGCCAAAGAACAGGAATATTACACCACGCACTGTGCAAATATATTTCGAGGAATTTATACCACCAGTGAAGAAGCGACGGCTGCGTATGAGTTGGCCCGGAAAAACGTCGCGCGTTTTATCGGGGCAGCACACCCAAGCGAAATCGTATTTACCCGTAATACGACCGAGTCGATCAATCTCGTGATGAATGCGCTTTCCCGTACGAATCTACACGGATCTGAGTTTGTCTCGACCATCATGGAACATCATTCTAATTTTGTGCCTTGGCAGCAATTGGCGTTAGGATTTGGTGTTCCGTTTCGGGTGTGGAATGTCGATGATTCCGGTGCACTACAACTCAAGGATTTGGAACAATTGGTGACGAAAAAAACTAAAATCCTCGCGGTCACCGCTGTATCGAATGTATTGGGTACCATAAATCCCATACGACAGATATGTTCCATCGCCAAGCGCATGAATCCACAATGTCTGGTTCTGGTCGACGCGGCTCAGGCGGTGCCGCATATGAAGATTGACGTACGGAATTGGGATGCGGATCTCGTCGCGTTTTCCAGTCATAAGATGCTTGGTCCCACAGGCGTTGGTGTGCTTTGGGGAAAGAAGGAATTATTAGAAGAATTTTCTCCGTATCAATATGGCGGCGAAATGATCAAGGAGGTTCATGTCGACCGGACGGTTTTTGCCGAGCCCCCACATAAATTTGAAGCCGGGACACCGCATATTGCCGGCGTCATTGGTCTGGGGGCGGCAGTTGATTATCTTGAAACGATAGGAATGGATGCCATCCGAGATCATGAAGTTGAGATTACCGATTATGCAATGAAAGCATTAGCAACGGTGAAGGGCGTGAATATGTACGGCCCGACGAAAGCCAAAGACCGCGGTGGCGTTATCGCTTTCACGATGAAGGGCACGCATGCCCATGATATTGCCCAACTCCTCAATGAAGATAATGTCTGTATCCGCGCCGGGCACCACTGCGCTATGCCCCTCCACGAGTTCCTCAAGATTCCGGCTACCGCCCGCGCTTCATTTTATATATATACCACGAAATCCGATGTGGATGCTCTTATTGGAGGTCTGGAGAAGATTAAACAAATATTCAAATAATCCAATTCTCATGTATTGGTATTATTGGACAATTGTCTCGCGGAGCGAGATCCCGCTTCGCGGGAGATAATTTTTTGATTGGATAATTTATTATGGATCTCTATCGCGAACTTATCCTTGATCACTACAAACATCCCCGTAATTTTGGCCACCTAGAGAAACCGGACGTGGTCATGGAAGAGGGCAACGTCACCTGTGGAGACCGGATTGTCATGGAAATAAAGTCAAAAGCCCGCCCGCCGGCGAGGCAGGTCAAAAGTCAAAAGTCAAAAGTCATTGAAGCGATACGCTTCAATGGGGAAGGCTGTGCCATCAGTCAGGCGAGCGCTTCGATGCTGACAGAGAACGTAAAGGGTATGAAGCTTGTACAGATTAAAAAAATGACCGTGAAGGATATAGAGACTATGCTCGGGGCTACACTGACGCCGTCCCGGGTGAGATGCGCGACACTTCCTCTTGAGGTCTTGCATAAGGCCATTGCCACCATATAGAATCATTGCATGCCAGGTAGTAGAATTTCGACACGCTTTATCTTTGCCATATCGTACAATCTACCTCGAATACAACGATGCTATTCGTTACGAAAGGAGGTTGAAATTTTGACAGCGCGAGGCAAAGGTCGAAATTTCACTACCTGGCATGGACGATAATGATCCGAAAGTAAAACGGAAAATCCGCAAGCTCACGATGCGGATTGATCGTGCGCTCTGTATCGGCGCGGCAACCTGCGTGGCAATTGCCCCCAAAGCATGGGCGCTCGATGATGAAGCCAAGGCGATCATTCTGGATACCACTGAGGAAGAAACTGACGATACGCTTCTGGAGGCGGCGAAGGGGTGCCCCGTGATGGCTATTTTTATAACCGATGAAACCGGGAAACAATTATATCCGTGATGATATTCGCGTGAATTGTCGTCTGTTCTCCGACAAAAATTACAGTAGAAATCACGATTATGGTTCAATCTATTACATGGAAAATAGGCGGGGAAGCGGGATTCGGTATCATGGCTTCCGGCATGATGCTCGCCCGGGCTTTTTCCCGGCATGGGTATTATATATTTTCGCTGAATGAATATCCCTCGCTCATCCGTGGAGGACATAATGCAGTGACGGTGCGCCTTGCCACCGAACCGTTTCATTCCCTCGACCGTTCACTTCATATTTTAGTTGCCCTAAATAAAGAAACTGTCGAGATTCATAAAAAAGATATGCGGGAAGGCACAGTACTGGTCTTTGATCCAAATGATTACGCCTGGAAGCCGGATGAAGTACCGGCCGGGGTGACCCTTCTGCCAATTCCGCTGCGTGAGTTGGTCCAAAAAAAAGGTGGGGATGTGATTATGCGCAATACCGTGGCGCTTGGAGCAAGCATGGCCATACTTGGCGCACCGTTTGAATATTTGAGCGATGTCATCAGCGATCAGTTTAAAAAAAAGGGAGAGGCAGTTGTCAATCATAATCTTGATATTGCGCGTGCAGGGTTTGACGCGGTAGGTGAGACAAAGGCGGACTTTTCTGCGTTAAAGCTCAACCCGCCCGCCAAACCGGAAGATTATCTTTTGATAAACGGGAGTGAAGCTGTTGGACTTGGAGCGGTACGGGCAGGACTTAAATTTGCCGCGATTTACCCCATGACGCCGATTAATTCGCTGATTTCATTTCTTGCTGATCACGCAAAATCATTAGGGATTGTGTATAAACAGCCCGAGGATGAGATAGCCGGCATCAATATGGCTATCGGTGCGGCGCTTAGTGGTGTGCGCAGTATGGTAGCCACAAGCGGTGGAGGATTTGCCCTTATGGTCGAGGGATTATCGCTTGCCGGGATGATCGAGGTACCCATCGTCATCGATATGGGGATGCGTGTCGGTCCTGCCACAGGTATGCCGACCTGGACCGAGCAGGGGGATCTCCAATTCATTGTTCATGCGGGGCACGGAGAATTTTCCAGGATTGTCCTGGCGCCCTCCAATGCTCTGGAGGCGTATGAATTTACGATTCTTGCATTTCATCTCGCAGAACAATTTCATGTACCTGTTTTTGTCCTTACCGACAAATATCTTAATGAAAGCCAGTGGTGTGTAGCGGCCGCCCGCATGAAGGGAGCGGTCACGATTGACCGCGGAAAGACTATGCCCGAGGGAACGGCACCAAGCGAAAAGAGTTTTAAGCGGTATGACCTGACTTCGCCCGACGGAGTATCCGCGCGCAGTTTTCCCGGGATGAAGGGCGGGCAATATGTAGCCAATTCCTACGAACATGACGAAACTGGGTTAGTCTCTGAAGATCCGGCGATACGGACCGCGATGGTCGACCGTAGATTAAAAAAGCTAGCTTCTATCAAAAAAATTATTCTTCCTCCTGTCGTTTACGGAGATCAAACAGCCACTCAAGCAATCGTGACATGGGGGTCAACGCTCGGACCGGTGTTGGAAGCTATGAAGTTGACAGGTTTTCAGATACATGGGGCGCCCACGAAAGTCATATATTTCCCATGGCTTTATCCATTCCCCGTTGTAGAGGCGATCGCGGCATTAAAGGGGGTCACGCGGATCATCGATATTGAGCAAAATGGTACCGGTCAATTAGCGTCGCTCATGAGAGAACAAGCGGGTATAGAAATTACTGAGAAAATACTCAAGTATGATGGTCGTCCATTTTATCCGGAGGAGTTACTTGAAAAGTTAGAGGGTCGAAAGTCATAATGTCATAATGTCAGAAAGTGCGAAGTGATACTTAAAATTTTTTAGACATCCCGACTTTATAGACTTTTGACTTTACAGACATTTAATTTTATGTCGTCACTTACTGCAGATTCTTTTAAAACCGGTTATCTTCCCACCTGGTGTCCGGGATGCGGAGATTTTGGCATCTGGATGGGGCTCAAAAATGCGCTCGTTGAACTTGGAATTGGTCCGGACGATGCACTCCTGGTCTATGGAATCGGATGTCATGGCAATATGAGTGCATGGATGCGTACGTATGGCGTAGAGGGACTCCATGGTCGCACATTACCTTTAGCTCAAGGGGCTAAACTCGCCAATCATACGGTGCCAGTTATCGCCATATCAGGGGACGGCGACTGTCTCGGTGAGGGGGGGAATCATTTCATTCACGCGGCCAAGCGTAATCCTGATATTACAGTCATTATCCATGATAATCAGGTGTATGGCTTGACGACCGGTCAAGCTTCCCCGACGGCAAAAGATCATCTCAAGACCAAATCCACACCGGAAGGGGTGACTGATGCACCGATGAATCCATTGGCGTTGGGGTTAGTATCCGGTGCTACGTTTGTGGCGCGTGGATTTGCCGGAGACATGCCGGGACTTACGAAGATCATTAAAGCCGCGATTCAACATAAAGGGTTCTCGGTCGTGGATATTCTTCAGCCCTGCGTCACGTTTAATCATATGCATACGTACCAGTGGTATAGATCACGGTTATACCAGCTCGATCCGGCTGTCTACCAACCGAATAACCGGATCACAGCAATAGAGAAGGCGCTAGAGTGGGGGGATAAGATACCTATGGGAGTATTGTACGAAGAATCAGTTCCCACGAGCGAAGATCATGAGCCGGCGCTTGCCAATGGCCCGCTTGCCCATCAACCGTTGGGAGTGGGTGATCTTGACGTACTTCTGAGTGAATTCCGGTAAGATTAGTCCTTGACGCTCCTATTAGCACTTGTTATACTTGAGTGCCAAGTTCGGTTATACAATGGATATTATTTCGCAACATCAACAAATATTTCCCGTCGTTCCCATCCGGGATGGCATCGTGTATCCCGGAACGGAAATGATACTCACCTTCGGCCGTTCCCGTTCGGTTACCGCGATCGAAGCGGCTCAGGCTTCGGGCAAGCGCGTGGTCCTCGCGATGCAGAAGAATCCCAATGTGAACGATCCCACTCCGGCAGATTTATTTACGACGGCAACGGTTGGCGAAATTGTCCAAATGATGAAAAACGAAGGAGAAATTAATGCGCTCGTCCGGGGTATAGCCAAAGTTGAGATTTTGAGTTATGAGGCGGTTGAACCTTTTTTCGTTGCCCGGGTAGCACCAAAAGAAGATGTTGTTGAGGAAAACGATGATGTTCAGGCGCTCGTCCGTCATATCACGGGCGAACTCCGCCGTGCGGTGAACTTGGGAAAGTCCATGGATTTTTTGACGTTTATGAATATCATGTCCGGGGTCACGAGTCTTCAGCTTTCCTATCAGATAGCAGGTATCATCGATATTAAACCGGGTGAGCGGCAGGAATTATTGGAAATTAATTCGGTCCGGGAGCGGCTCGAGAAGGAAATTGCCTATCTCGCCCATGAGATAAAAATTCTTGAGATAGAGAAAAAAATTGCCAGTAAGACGCAGGAGAAATTTGATAAAAACGTACGGGAACAAGTATTGCGCGAGAGGATGAAGACCATCGAGAAGGAGCTGGGAGAAGACGACGATAACAAGGAGACCAAAGAGATTGCCGAAAAGATTAAAACGTCAGGCATGCCCGAAGAAGTCCGGAAAAAAGCGGAAAAGGAACTCTCGCGTCTGGCTCAGATGTCCCAATATAACCCAGAATCTTCCTATGTCCGTACCTATTTGGATTGGTTAGTGGAACTTCCATGGACGGTTTCGACGAAAAATGACGTCGTCATAAAAGCAGCTGAGGCAGTCCTTAATGAAGATCACTACGGACTCGATAAGATAAAGGAGCGTATCTTAGAATATTTAGCGGTCATGAAATTACGCACACAAGCCCAAAAGTTACAAGATGAGGAAAATGCCGCTGTATCCACTGAAGTAGGCCACGAGTCAGAAAAAATAATTCGCAAAGCGAAATCAGCACCGACAATCCTTTGTTTCGTGGGCCCACCTGGCGTAGGTAAAACATCCATTGGTAAATCTATTGCCCGTTCCATTGGCCGAAAATTTGTGAAGATGTCATTGGGCGGTATCCGTGATGAAGCAGAAATCCGCGGGCATCGTCGGACCTACGTGGGCGCTCTCCCCGGACGCATCATCCAGGGCATTAAGCAGGCAGGGACCAATAATCCGGTGTTCATGCTTGATGAAATAGATAAAGTCGGCAATGATTTCCGCGGCGATCCGTCAGCGGCACTTCTCGAAGCTCTTGATCCGGAACAGAATTATGCTTTCTCCGATCATTACCTGGATGTGCCATTTGATCTTTCGGATGTCTTTTTTATCACGACGTGCAATATATTGGATACCATACCTCCGGCCCTCCGGGACAGGCTCGAGATCATTCATTTTCCCGGGTATACCGAAGAAGAGAAGTTTCATATCGTCCGGGATTTCATCATGGAGAAGCAGCGGGAGATTCATGGGATCCCCAAAGGAGTCGTGAGTCTCACGAGTCAGGCATTTTTTACGGTCATCCGCCGGTATACGCGGGAGGCAGGAGTACGAAGTCTTGAGCGGGAGATAGCCAAACTTTACCGGAAAGTCGCCAAAAAGATCGCGGAGCTCAACGGCAAAGGACCGGGGAAACTGGAGGTGAGTCCCAAGGATCTCCATCAGTATTTAGGGGCCTACCGGTTTACGTCGTATCTTGCGGAAAAAAATGATGTTGTTGGCATGTCGACCGGACTGGCGTGGACGGAGGCCGGCGGTGTGATTCTTTTTATAGAGACCGCGCTCATGCCGGGCAAAGGAAGTTTGCTCCTTACCGGACAGCTCGGCGATGTCATGAAAGAATCCGGTCATGCGGCGCTTTCGTGGGTGCGGAGTAAATGGAGTGAACTGGGGCTCGATGAAAAGTTTTTCGGCAAACTGGATGTTCATGTCCATGTACCGGAAGGCGCGGTACCCAAAGATGGTCCGTCAGCCGGCATTGCGCTCACTACATCACTGGTATCGGCAATCACAGGAATTCCAATCCGCCGGACGATTGCCATGACCGGGGAAGTGACGCTTCGGGGG
>CAYHFH010000001.1:6183-37633 GCA_964355865.1 uncultured Gammaproteobacteria bacterium | reverse complement strand
CCGTGAAAAATGGGAGAGTATGGATATAAATGGGAAGAAGTGGTAGACTTTGGACATGCCAGGTAGTAGAATTTCGACCCGCTTTCATTTCCAATGAAAGCGCCTGGCGGGCGAGGTGAGATGATGATTTTTTATCAAAAAAGTCACGCAATTAATAGCTCGCTGCAGTCGAAATTTCACTACCTGGCATGAAATTATTCCTTGGGGAATACGACCATAGTTTAGATGACCGGGGCCGCGTAACGCTTCCAAGAAAGATACGGCAAGAGATAGAAGAGCGGGAATTGGTACTCGCCAAAGGATTTGAGCCATGCATATTCGGGTTTGACCGGGAAAGTTGGGAGCGGGAAGCAGCCAAGCACCTTGATACACCGGTAACGGATGAAAAGGCTAGAAAAATCCGGCGCTATATGTTTGCCGGAGCGCAAAAAGCTGAGATAGATAAACTTGGTCGTATTCTTTTGCCTGCCCAGCTCAAGGAGTACGCGTCCATATCGCGGGAAATTATGGTCATCGGTGCCGGAGATCATTTTGAAGTTTGGGATCGTTCTCGTTGGGAAGAGTACGCGAAGAACCTTTGAGTATCATGGGAAACGATATCCAATTTCATACACCGGTCATGGTTGAGGAAGTCATGAATGGACTTTCGGTGCGGCCAGGTGGGATGTATATAGACGCGACGATAGGCGGCGGAGGACATGGACTGGAAATAATCCGGCGCGGTGGCAGATTACTTGGTATTGATGAGGATCGTGAAGCGTTACTGTTTGCAAAGCAAAAGATGGAAGACAGTCAGATAGGAAGACGGGAAGACGAACCATTAGGCATTTGGACACTTGTGCAAGGGAATTTTCGAAGTATAAAAAAAATTGCGGAAGAGAATGGATTTGATCATGCGGATGGGATTCTGTTTGATCTGGGGGTATCCAGTCATCAGATAGATACACCCGGACGGGGATTTAGTTACCGTTTTGATATGGCCCCGTTGGATTTACGGATGAACCCGGAGGAAGGAATGCCGGCTTGGGAAGTGATAAAAAAATTATCGGAAGAGGAACTTTATGAAATATTTGCAACATATGGTGAAGAAAAGTTGGCTCGGACAATTGCTGGTCTTGTTGTCCGCGCCCGTCGTATAACGCCGGTCAAAACAACCGGAGATTTGATGCGGGTGATTGCCCAAGCGGTGACCAATCCGATGGAAAAGACAGGGACATATGCGCGGATTTTTCAGGCACTTCGTATAGTGGTCAACGATGAGCTTGACGCATTAAGGGACGGGATCGGTCAGGCGAAAGCAGTGCTCGGGTCCGGTGGCAGGTTAGTCGTCCTGAGTTATCATTCGCTTGAAGACCGGATAGTGAAAAGAGAATGTATTCGTCTTGGTTTTCGATCAGTGAATAAGCGCCCTATAACGCCAAGCGAAACGGAATTACGGGTGAATTCACGGTCCAGAAGCGCCAAGTTACGGATAGGGGAAAAACTATGATAGTACGTATCGCACGTTTCGGAATACACATGCTACCATTGCTCGTTGTACTTCTCCTTGTGGTCGAACTATTGGTCACGAATGAACTTGCTGGATTTGGTAAAAAAGTATCCGTCACGGACCGGTCGATCGATGTCGTGAAGGAAGAAAATCAGCTACTACAGGAAAAAGTTGCTTCTCTCTCATCGCTTCTTGTTGTTGAAGAAAAATCCCATTCCTTGGGACTCATTACCCCTCCAACAATCGTTACCATAGGTCGAGACGATGTCGCGTTTCATCTGCAACCCTAATGGCTCGTATTTGGGCGGTTTTTACTTTCATCGGAGCACTCTATTGCCTGTTAGTTGTCCGGCTATTCTATTGGCAGGTTATCCGTTCCTCCTCCCTGCGTCTTGAGGCTGCGTCACAATATTATCTTACCTTTACCTTGCCTGCGGCGCGCGGATCGATCCTCGCCTCTGACTCAAAACCATTGGTGCTGAATCAATCTGCGTTTTTAGCATACGCCCAACCCCGAGATATCACCAATATACCGTCTTTTGCCTCAAGCGTGGGGGCGCTCTTGGGACTTGAGTCAAAGGATATTGTTTCCTGGCTTTCTGTGCCTGACCGGGTTTGGGTCCCGCTCGCCCATAAAGTTGAGGCTGCCCGGACGCGTCAACTCAAGGATCTCAATATAAAAGGATTGGGATTTGAACGGGAACCAAAACGGATGTATCCGGAAAGTTCTATGGCTGCCCATCTCGTAGGATTTGTCGGCAGCGATGAGAATGGAAAGGACCGGGGATATTTTGGTCTTGAGGGGTATTATGGGCGGGAGCTCGGTGGCAAAGATGGGATGCTGCAACTAGAAAAGGATGTCCGGGGATCTCCGATATTGGTCGGTGAATCCCGGCGTATTGAATCTCAGGATGGCAGAAGTTTGGTATTGTGGTTGGACCGCACTGTGCAGCGAAGCGCCGAGCGGCGGCTAGTGGATGGCGTGAATAAGTACGGAGCGAAGGCAGGGTCGGTAATCGTCATGGATCCGAAAACAGGCGGGATACTTGCGATGGCATCTGTGCCTAGTTATGATCCGGGGAAGTTCGGTGAATTTCCTAAAGATGTGTATCAAAATCCTGCCGTAGCAGAAGTCTATGAGCCGGGATCTACATTTAAAGTCCTGGTCATGGCAATGGGCATAGACCGGGGTGTGGTGACGCCCACGACGATGGCAGAGGAGGAGGGACCCACGCGCATAGGGCAATACTTTATCCGGACCTGGGATGATAAATACCGGGGTTTGATATCCATGACCGATGTCCTTGTCCATTCCTCTAACGTTGGCATGGTCTATGTACAGAATAAACTTGGGAAAGACGGAATGCTTGCGGTCCTCCACAAATTTGGATTTGGAGCATTAACGGGTATAGATCTACAGGAAGAAGCCCCGGCCTCCGTGCGGGAAGATGATGACTGGAAAGAGATTGATTTGGCTACGGCTTCATTTGGTCAGGGCATAGGGGTAACTCCGATTCAGATGGTGCGGGCAGTTGGGGCAATCGCCAATAACGGTCAACTTATGGAGCCTCAAGTGGTCAAAGAGTTTCGTAGTGAATCAGGAGTCGTGGTGCCGAATAAAACGAATAAACCAAGGCAAGTTATTTCAGGAGCGACGGCACGCGTCATGACGGAAATGATGATTGCGGCCGTTGACCGCGGAGACGCCAAGTGGGCAAAGCCCAAGGGGTATCGTATAGCAGGAAAAACCGGAACCGCCCAAATACCGGTTGCGGGGCACTATGACACGACGAAGACAATTGCCTCATTTGTCGGATTTGCCCCTGCCGAAGATCCGAAATTTATTATATTGGTGACCTTACGGGAGCCCACATCGAGTCCGTGGGGATCGGAAACTGCAGCGCCTCTATTTTTTGCTATTGCCCGCGATCTATTTGCTTACTACGGGATTGCACCGGAGTAGCGTGAGGCCGGAAATTTCAGTTATACCGCCAATCGTCGTATAATAGTGTGATGACAGCTTCGGTCAAAGGGCTTTATCATTGGTTGGAAGCTTGGGTTACTGCACTGTGGTTCAGGTTCCCAAGCTCTAAGCTCATGGTGATTGGTGTCACCGGTACGGATGGTAAGACGACGACCACTACCCTCATTTACGAAATCCTCAAAGCCCGTGGACTAAACGTTTCCATGATTACCTCCGTTCACGCGGTGGTGGGAGGAGTGGTGTACGACACCGGTTTTCATGTGACGAATCCCAGGGGGTGGCAAGTCCAGAAGTATCTGGCCTCTGCCGTAGGTCATGGCGATACGCATTTTGTGTTGGAAACTACGTCGCACGGCCTCTCCCAGCACCGGGTGGACTTTGTCCGGTTTGCAGTGGGAGTCATCACCAATGTGACACACGAACATCTGGATTGGCACAAGACATTTGATGCGTATCTGAGGGCAAAGGTATCACTACTGGCACGCGCACGTATTGCCGTCATAAACCGGGATGAAGCCGCGCTCTACAATCAGGCAAGTAGCATGCTAAAAAACAAACGTGTCGCCACCTACGGCATCCGCCGTGATGCGCTTGTGAGCCCCAAAAGTCATCCGTTTAAAACGCGGTTGGTGGGTGAGTTTAACCGGTACAACTGTCTGGCTGCAATTGCGGCAACCGAGGCCCTGGGTGTGCCACTGAAGGTCATCCAAAAAGCGATCGCTTCGTTTGCGGGCGTGAAAGGAAGGATGGAAGTAGTTGCGACGAAACCGTTCCGTGTGATTATTGATTTTGCTCATACACCAAACGCTATAGAGCAAGCACTCAAAACCACCCGCGCGACGAGTAAATATCAACTCATTCATGTGTTTGGGAGCGCCGCCCTTCGGGACCGGACCAAGCGTCCGCTTATGGGGCGCGCGTCAGCGCGGTATGCTGATGCCATCGTCCTCACTGAAGAAGATTATCGGACGGAAGACGTCAATACAATCATCAAAGAAATCGCCTCAGGAATCCCGGCCGATAAACTCCCGGTGTGTATCCCCAACCGGGATGAAGCCATAGGGTATGCTATTTCCCAGGCCCGGCCCGGCGATACGGTCATCATCACGGGCAAGGGACATGAGAAAAGCCTCGCGCGGGGAACGAAAGAAATCCCATGGAGTGATCAGGAAACAGTCATCAAACACATGAAACGGTTGGGATATGCTCAATACATTTGACGGAGTTAGTTTTCGTTCGACACTGTTGTCCGGGATGAGTGGAGTTATCCATGGATTCTCATCCCGTAATCAAGGCGATATGACACAGAGGTTCGGAAACAGAGATCGTTTTACAAAAGCCCTGGGATTTAAAAAGCCTGCGTTTTTTGCGGAGCAAATCCATGGAACGTTCATAGGTCAGACGGATACACAATCGAAAGATACCATTTCGGGGGTCGACGGACTTGTGAGTCGCGAAGGACCAGTGGCAGTCGTGACGGCGGATTGTGTTCCTGTCTTATTGGTAGATCCGGTCAATGGCGTGTGCTCAGCTGTCCACGCAGGATGGAAAGGGAGCCTGGAAAATATTGTCGGCCGCGCGGTGAGTAGCATGGTCAAAGCAGGAGCTCGGACGGCGGAAATATACGGCGTCATCGGACCGCATATCGGCGCGTGTTGTTACGATGTGCCGGAAGATCGGATTGCCCTGTTTGGCGACTGTTTTGGTGCGGACGAAAAAATGATGTATCAATTTCAGGAAACATGGCATTTGGATATAGGATGGGTTAATTACCGGCAACTCATTGATGCTGGAGTATCGGCGGGTCATATAGACGCGCCGCCCACGTGTACGTGTTGTCAGCATGATACGTTTTTTTCTTTTAGAAAGGATACGAAAGAAACATTCGGAAAAATGATGGCTGTGATAGGATTTGGCACTCTATGAATCCAGTACAACAATCAAAGCGGATATATTTTGTGGGAATCAAAGGCGTCGCCATGGCGGCTCTGGCTTTATGGGCCAAAGAGACCGGTAAGACTGTCGCCGGGAGCGATGTGGCAGAAGAATTTCCCACGGATGAAGAGCTCAAAAAGGCGGAGATTCAAGTTTGCGTTGGGTTTGCGGTGGGTAACGTCGCTCTATTTGCGCCGGATTTACTCATCTACACCGGGGCACATGGCGGCAGTGAGAATGCGCAGGTGCTCTCGGCCGTAAAACGGGGTATTCCCGTTATACCTCACGGGAAGGCGTTGGGATTAGCTATGGAAGGCAAGAAACAAATAAGTGTCGCGGGAAGTCATGGAAAGACAACCACAAGCGCGATGATCGCAACGATACTCGTTGAGGCCGGCATGGATCCTTCTTATGCTATCGGTTGTGGTGCCATCCGCGGGTTGGGGGCTGCGGGACACGCAGGAATTGGGGATTGGTTTGTCGCGGAAGCAGATGAATACGTGACGGATCCGGGACACGATACCACACCCCGATTCTTATGGCAGAAGCCGGATATATTAGTCGTGACGAACATCGACTATGATCATCCGGATGTGTATCCGGATCTCTCATCAGTACAACGCGCGTTTGTTGCACTGCAAAAACAAAGCAACGTTACGATTGTGAGCGCAGATGACGATGCAAGTTCCGTACTGCGAGGCGGCGATTCCACCGTGACGTTTGGATTGTCAGATAGAGTAGATGGATTGGCGTTGCAGATCCCCGGTAGACACAACATGCTTAATGCCGCAGCGGCGATTGCCGCGTGCGGGAGGATCGGTATTGCGTGGGAAACCATGAAACGGGGACTCCTTCGGTTTGGAGGCACAAAACGACGATTTGAAAAATTAGGAGAAGTGCGCGGGGCACTCATCTACGACGATTATGCCCATCATCCTAAAGAAATTGAATCAACGATTGCGGCATTTCGTGACCTGTATCCTACGAGACGGCTCATCGTCGTATTTCAGCCGCATACCTACTCACGGACGAAAGCATTACTCTCTGATTTTGCCCATGCGCTTGCTCGGGCGGATATTGCCCTCGTCACGGATATCTATGCATCAGCTCGGGAGACTCAAAAAGATGACGGACTTGCGCTCAAGCTGGGGGGAATCTATGTGCCCACAAGACAGGACGTCTCTGGGTGGCTCGCAAAGGAACTGGCAGAAAATGATGTGATCGTGTTTATGGGAGCCGGAGATATATATCAATGGGGGAGGGGAATCTTATGAATTTTAAAAAAGACGTATCACTTGCCCCGTATACCACCTTTAAGATCGGTGGACCCGCGGAATTGTTTTATGAAGCGGCAACGATCGAAGAAATCGTGGCGGCAGTCATAAAAGGGCGGGAGGCAGGGATACCGATAACTATCTTAGGAGGAGGCACGAATATATTAATCGGCGATAAGGGTATTGGCGGTCTCGTCATAAAAAACAATGCGGGGTCGATCGCCATCCGCGGAATGAAAGCGAGCTACAGGGCAGGAAAAAAAGTCGGCTCTGTCTATGTGGAGGCCGATTCAGGAGTTTTATTTAACAAACTTGTACGGTTTACCGTCGACGAAGGACTGGGGGGGCTCGAAGCACATTTAGGATTACCCGGAACCGTTGGTGGGGCAATATATATGAATTCCAAATGGACGAAACCCGTGAGTTACGTGGGGGACGTAGTCTATCAGGCAACCATTCTGACTCCCCAGAATGAAACGAAGATCGTCGACCGGTCATATTTCCGGTTTGCCTATGATACGAGCGTCATACAAAAGACCGGGGATATCGTCCTTCGGGTCGTGTTTGCGCTCACCCCCGGGCAAAAGGAGGATCTTTGGACGATTGCCAATCAAAGTATCGCATACCGGAGGGCTAGCCAACCACAGGGAGTCAAAAGCCCCGGGTGTACATTCCGTAATTTGTCCCAAGCTGAGGCTATTGCGGTCGCGAGCCCCAATCAAACGACTTCCGCGGGATTTCTCGTGGATCACGCGGGTCTCAAAGGATTAGCCATCGGTGATGCTCAAATATCTCCAGTGCATGCCAACTTCATCGTGAACACGGGCCATGCTACCGCCCAGGACGTGGTAACATTAATTGAACTCGCACGCCGGAAAGTGAAAGAACAATTTGGTATCGAACTCGTAGAGGAAATAGTCCGTTTAGGAGAATTTTAATGGAAACATTTATTATCACCGGTGGGACACCATTGCGGGGCGAAGTGACTCTGGGAGGCGCCAAAAACGTGGCGCTTAAAGTACTCGTGGCAAGCTTACTGACTGATGAAGAGCTCGTCATAGAAAACGTTCCGGACATACGCGATGTGCAGCTCATGGTGGAAGTGCTCCAGAGCCTAGGCGTCCACATTTCTCGCCACGGAAGTACAGTGACTGCTACAAACAAGCACACAAACCAACAGCGGGTACCGTTGGGATTAGGAGCCCGGCTTCGGACCTCGTCCATGGTCATCGGACCACTTCTGGCTCGGTATGGCTCTGCCATGATTCCGAACCCGGGAGGATGCCGGATTGGCGCACGTCCGATTGATCGGCATATTACGGCACTCCGGCAGATGGGTGCCGTGATCGATTATCGGTCTGATGATGGATATTTTTACGCAACGGCACCAACGGCGCTTACCGGCATATCTTTTGAATTTGCCAAAAATTCCCATACCGGGACGGAGACTATTCTGCTCGCTTCGGTTTTGGCCCGCGGGAAAACAATCATAAAAGGCGCGGCAGAAGAAGTCGAGGTTGATGAACTCATTGCCGTTTTAAACTCGATGGGAGCCAAGATTGTACGGAGTAGCCCTCGGGAAATAATGATCGAAGGAGTGGTTTCCCTTCATGGGGCACACTATACGATTATGCCCGACCGCAACGAAGAAGTGACCTTTGCCATAGCGGCGGCGGTCACTCGTGGGAGTATTACTGTATTAGGATCCCAACGGCAGCATTTGTCCGCGTTTCTCACTGCCTTTACTGCGGCGGGGGGAACATACGAAGCGATAAGCCAAACATCAACGCGGTATAGCCGTGGTAAAAACTTACTTGCCGTCGATATAGAAACCAAACCGCATCCCGGATTTATGACTGACTGGCAGGCGCCGTGGGCGGTGCTTATGACCCAGGCCGAAGGCGCGGCGATCATCCATGAAACGGTGTTCGAAAACCGGTTTGGGTACGCCGAAGAACTTAAAAAAATGGGCGCGAATATTGAAGGGTACAATCCTAATGTAATCGGTCCTCAAGATTTTTATAACTTTAATTGGGAAGATCATCAAGAAGGGGATCACCACGCCATCCGTATACATGGTCCCACCAAGCTTCACAACGCAATTCTCACCATGAATGATCTGCGTGCCGGCGCGACGCTTGTTCTCGCGGCTCTTGCCGCTGAGGGACAAAGTGTTCTCCATGGGGTAGAGCATATCGACCGGGGATATGAGAATATAGAAGCACGGCTCAGAACACTTGGAGCCCATATAGAACGACAAAAGGAGGAGGGACTATGAAAAATGATTGCGTGGCTATTGTATTGGCGGGAGGCGAGGGAAAGCGGTTTTGGCCGATCGAGACAAGTAAGTCAATGTTTCCGTTTTGCGGACTGCCGCTACTCGTGCATAATCTCAATCGACTTAAAAAGACCGGATTGACCGACGTGATTATTGTTATTCATCCACAAGATAAAAATATTTTTGACCATTTGAGGGTTGGTGGCTTAACGATTCGTACCGTCATTCAGCCCACACCAAACGGCATGGCGGGAGCAGTTCTATCAGCAGCGCCCCTTCTGAAAAACACATCGTGTTTTATTATGAACGCGGAAGATCTGGTTGACGAAATGTTATACGAGCAATTATCGATGAACATTGGGGGTAACCATATCGCTCTCGTCGGAAGAAAAGTAATTAAGTATTTTCCAACAGGATATTATGTATTAAAGGGAACGAATGTTGTAGGTGTAGTTGAAAAGCCCGGGGAGGGAAATGAGCCAAGCGATTTAGCGAAAGTCGTTTTTGATTACTTTCCGGATTCCAACAGGTTTGTTGAGCTACTTCGTACCACGAAAAGTGAGCAGGATGATGTGTATGAAAAGGCACTCAACGAACTTCTTAAAGATGGTAAGGCGAAAATCTTGCCGTATGACGGGTATTGGCATCCGACGAAATACCCATGGCATGTTCTCGATATTATGGATCGATTACTGCCGGGCGTTTCAGAGTTTCGCGGTAAGAATGTTGAGATAAAACATAATGTGGTGATTGAAGGCCCGGTGTATCTGGGTGATAACGTGAAGATTTTTGAGAACTCCAAAATTGTTGGGCCGTGCTACATCGGAGACAACACGGTGATCGGCAATAATAATATTATCCGTCAGAGTCAGATCGGGTCAGGGTGTGTCACGGGATTTAATACGGATATCACAAGAAGCTACATCGGTGATAATTGTTGGTTTCATAGTAATTACATCGGAGATAGTGTCCTTGAAGGAGATATTAGTTTGGGTTCAGGAAATGTTCTTGCTAATCTCCGGCTTGACGAAGGTGATATTTATTCGAGGGTAAAAGGAGAGCGTATGAATTCAAAACGTACGAAGCTGGGAGCAATCATCGGGAGCCACGTCCGTATAGGGGTCAATACGAGCATCATGCCCGGAATAAAAATAGGGACAAACTCAATGATTGGGGCAGGCCTCAGGATTGACCGCGATATTCCTGACGGGAGTTTTGCCGCCGGAGGCGTATCTATGACTATTACGAAAAATACACGGAACATTAAAGGAGACCGCAGTCTCTTCAAACAGAAAATTTCATGAAGCAAAGTTTGCCAATCGTCATACTCCATGGATGGGGATTATCCGGTAAAACATTTTTACCGCTCCAACAATGCCTGAAAAAGCAAGGCTACCGGGTATTTGCTCCGGACTTGCCGGGTTTTGGTGCCTCCAAAATGCCGGAGCATCCACTGACGCTTTCTGATTACGCACGATTTCTCGATGAGTATCTGAAAATGAATCAAATTGTTCAACCGATTTTGATTGGACATTCATTTGGAGGAAGAGTATCGCTCAAATATAACGAATTGTATCCTAAACATACTCGAGCACTTATTTTATCCGGAACTCCGGGATTTACCCCTATTCCTAAGAAAAAACTACTATTTTTCATAACACTTGCCAAAATTGGAGGATTTTTGTTTTCAATTCCGCCGCTTTCCCTGGTTCAGGACACGGTAAGGCGGTGGTACTACTATGTGGTCGGGGCAAAAGAATTTTTCCGTGCGGAAGGCGCCATGCGCGAAACATTCAAACGCATTGTCCGGGAGGACCTCGTAACCTCTATGGAAGCCATCGATTTGCCGACGTTACTCTTGTGGGGTGAGTACGATATTATCGTTCCTCTTTCTATTGCCGAACGGATGCACCGGTTGATCATAGGTTCGGAGTTTTTTGTCATTCCTGAAGCCAATCACGGTGTCCCTTATAAACAGCCTGATGAATTTGCCTCGTATGTAACCCGTTTTTTGGGTAAATTATAGACAGTCTATGGAAGCACTTCTCATCATTATCGTGCTGTTGTGGGGATCACGCATCGTTTCTAATATCCTCACGTATACACAACTTTGGTGGGTAAAAGAATACCGCTGGGACAGGATGATCATTCACCTTCGTACGCGGCAAGGCAAACGTATATTTTGGCCGGAACACAGGCGCCCGCCGATAACTCCAAAGTCGACGCTTATAGTTCTCTTCCATTTGATATTTTTTGGTTTAATTATGTTCATAAATTCATGGCCAATACTCCTCCGTTTGACTGTTGCGGATTTGATGAGTTTTCCCATGTCATGGATTTTTGTGGGTATAGTCAACGCTCCAGTGCGTCTCTATCACAGACACCTAATTGCCAAGGCAGTAGATAAACTTCGCCGGCATCGTCCGATGGTGGTCATCGGTGTCACGGGGAGTTTCGGAAAAACAACCACGAAAGAATATGTATCGACCATTCTTTCATCGAAATTTACGGTATTAAAAACCGAAGCAAGCCGTAATTCACCCGTTGGTATTGCTGAAGTGATTCTCAAAAGTCTCATGCCGGAGCACGAAGTGTTTGTGGTGGAAATGGGTGCGTACAAGAAAGGTGAGATAGCCGAAATGACCACGATGGTCCGACCGCAAATCGGAATCATTACTGCCATCAACGAGCAGCATCAGGATCTATTCGGCTCAATTGAGACAACAATGAAGGCCAAATACGAACTGATTGAAGGAATAGCAGGAAAAAATATTGCGGTTATGAATCTTGATGATGCTCGTGTACGAGAGATGGCGTCTTGGGCTAAACGGGAAGGCAAAGAAGTGTGGGGGTACATCAGTCAAAAGTCAAAAGTCTCCGCCAAAGGCGGACCAGCCTATGGCCAGAAAAGTCAAAAGTCAGATATTGCAGACGTACTATTTGTCGGTACAGACATAAATGCATCATTTGAAGGGATCGAATTTACGTGCGTCTCCGGGGATACAGCGGTGCGGGTCAAAGCGCCGGTTATCGGCACCCATCAGGTGGGTAACATTCTTTGCGCGATTGCCGGGGCTGTCGCCGCTGGGATGACTCTGGAAGAAGCGGCTATGGCTGCCAGTTCCATACGACCTAACGTAAAAAGTCTCGGTACGATACCGGGAATCAATGGATCTATCTCTATCAATGATACATTCAACAACAGTCCGGATTCAGCGATCGCTGCTCTTGATATTTTGGCCTGGGGCAAGCGAAAGAAAATGTTAGTATTTCAACCAATGATTGAATTAGGCGCGTATGCGGGGACACGACATACTGATGTTGGCGCGTATGCGGCTCGTATGTGCGATGAAATCATTCTGACAAACAGGAATTTTTATGAAGATTTTATGAAGGGTGTCCGCGCGGGGCGATCATCGGTACAGGTACAAGTATTGTCATCGGACAAAGCAGCAGCATTTCTGCAGGAGACACTTCGTGATGGCGATACGGTGCTGTTTAAGGGCAAGGAGTCAGAACGGGTATTGCGGGAAGTGAAGAGATGAATTACATTCGAAAACCCATGCATTTTCAAAAAATACTATCTCCATCCCTCTCTCCCAATACGGAAGCTCGGGATGTGTGGGAAGCCATTCAAACGTTTGCCAGTCCCGCCGGCTGGCAAAAGGGAAACGCGATTGACCGCGTGGAGGAATGGTTTCAAGAGTACTTCGGCGTTCGTACTGCTGTTTCTTTTGACAGTGGACGATCAGCTCTCTATGCCATACTCGAGGCATTCGGTATTGGGCATGGAGATGACGTCGTTGTCCAGGCGTTTACCTGTGTGGCGGTCCCTAATAGTGTCCGGTGGACCGGCGCCCGGCCGGTATATGTGGACGTGGATCAAAGTTTTAACATAGATCCAAACGATCTTCAGAAGAAAATCACCAACCATACGAAGGCCATGATCATCCAACATACCTTCGGGATTCCGGCGGCAATGGGAGCGCTCTTGCGGATTGCCCGTGCGCATAACATCATTGTGATCGAAGATTGCGCGCATAGTTTGGGTGCTTTCTATGAGAATCAAAAGGTCGGGTCTCTGGGGGACGCGGCGTTTTTTAGTTTTGGCCGGGACAAAGTGCTTTCGAGCGTGTGGGGAGGAATGGCGATAATGAGTCCAAAGTTAAAAGTTGAAAGTAAAAAGTTACGACAGATACAAGGCAAGCTGCCATATCCATCGCGTGCGTGGATAGCACAACAATTATTTCACCCGATTGCGTTTGCGGTGATTCTCCCTCTCTATACTGTGATCATCGGAAAGGTAATGCTTGAATGCTTCAAACGTTTGGGATTGCTCTCTAAGCCTGTAGACCGCAAGGAGTTGGTAGGCGCGAAGCCATCATGCATGCCAAGGCGGTACCCCAACGCGCTTGCCAGACTTTTGGTGAGGCAACTCTCCAAACTCAAGCGGTATAACGCAATACGACGACGAACAGTTTCCTATTATCGGGAGGCATTACAATCCCGGAAAGATATTACCTTACCCAACAATTCCCCGGGAGGTGTGTATCTACGGTTTCCAATTGTTGTTCGTGATCAAGCGGCGGTTATTCGGCGCGCAAAACAGCACGGTATCCTTTTGGGAAACTGGTATAACCATGTTATCGATCCGGCCATGGTGGATATGGAGACCCTTGGGTATGAGCGTGGATCGTGTCCGAATGCGGAAACTTTCGCCCTGCGTATCGTAAATTTGCCCACGCTCATTTCTTTAGATTCAGCACGGCGGGTAGTTGCAATGGTATGAGATACTCTCTATATGATGCAGTTTAATTGGATCGATTGGATTATCGTTATTATTGTTCTTTACCAGGTCTATGAAGGATGGGATAAGGGCATCCTATCGCTTTTATCCAACACGTTTGCTTTTCTAGCATCACTCTGGATTGCTATCCGTTTTCATGTTCAGGCTGGTGGATTTCTTATTCAAAAATTTGGGCTTCCTCAATTATGGACGAACGTATTAGGATATCTGGTGCTCGCGTTTCCTGCGGAGATGATCATTAATTCGATACTTGAATGGCCGGTACGAAAAATTCCGCAAAAAATTGTAGGATCGCTCGTCAATAAATGGTTAGGATCATTATTTGCGGTCGTCAATGCACTGTTGTTTGTTTCGTATCTTTTGCTCATCGTGCTTGCGATCCCTAGCCGTGGCACGGTCAAACGCGACATCAAAAATTCGAGAATTGGTAGCCAACTCGTACAGGCGGCAGAGCGTTATGGGGGAAAAGTGAAATCATCGCTCGATTCGATCACCCAGGAAGCGCAGAAATTTGTGACGATTAAGCCAAAGTCCGAGGAACGGCTTAATCTGGATGTTGCCCCGGAACAAAGTCAGCTCACGAACGATCCCCAGAGCGAATCACAAATGGTAACACTGGTCAACGTTGAACGCAGTAAGCTGGGACTCGGAGAACTTCGCATCGATGTGCAACTCACTGATATCGCCCGCCGTCATAGCCGGGACATGTTTGAGCGGAGATATTTCTCACACTTTAGCCCGGAAGGACATGATGTGAGTTATCGCGCCAAACAAGGCGGTATTACCTATAGACTCATCGGTGAAAATTTAGCATACGCGCCGGACGTCTCCACTGCGCATACGGGTCTTATGAATAGCGAAGGACACCGGAAAAATATTTTGGACGCCGAATGGAGCCGGATCGGAGTTGGTGTCATAGATGGCGATGTCTACGGAAAGATGTTCACGCAGGTTTTTGCCGATTAATCCTACATGCGATTGCCTATATCTTCCAAAGAATCCTCCACCTCCTATAGCGTAAAACGGTTGATCGTGGGGGCTATGCAGGCAAACTGTTATTTGGTGATGGATGAGAACGCGGGGACTGCGGTCATCATCGATCCTGGTGATGACGCGGAATATATCATAGATACCGTGACTCGACTCAATCTGAGGCCGATGGCAATACTTGCCACACATGGACACTTTGATCACGTTATGGCGGGGTTTGCGCTCCAACATACCTATTCCATACCGTTTTATCTGAGTCCCTCCGACCAATTTTTGCTTGATGGCATGGAGGCGAGCGCAAAACATTTTTTGGGAGTGCCCCGTACAGATCCGCCGCCAATCATAACGCATGGACTTGAACGTAGTATGGTTTTGGCATGCGGGAGTATCACGTTTCACATCATAACTACTCCCGGTCATACGCCGGGAAGCGTGAGTATCATGACCAAGGATGAACAAAACATTTTTGTTGGCGACCTGTTATTTCTCGGCGGTAGCGTCGGAAGAACGGATTTTTCCTATTCCGACCGCGCGCAACTAAACCATTCTATTCGGAAGATAGTAGATTTACCTGAAATTACGATCATCTATCCCGGACATGGAGACCCCACAACTGTGGGCGGGGAAACGTTGTATCATAGAGGCATATGAAGCTTCATGTCGAACCATTGGATGACCGTGGAGTCTGGGATTGCTTTTGGGAAAAAAATGCACCCGGTGCACTATTTCAGTCCTGGGAGTGGGGTGAGGTAGTAAAAAACCAATCGCTTTCTCTGGTCCGATACGGGTTGTATGAGGACTCGCGTCTCATTGGCATATTTCAAATAATGATTGTACGGGCGCGCCGCGCAACGTACCTTCATATCCGCCACGGACCGATTCTCGAACGCCACACATTGGCGAATTGGAAGCAGGTCCTTGCCTATCTGCAAACGATAGCCCGTCAGGAGGGTGCATGGTTTTTGCGTTTTAGTCCGCAAATTGATGATACCCCGGACAACGTCAAGCTCTTCACTGTATTGGGTCTCCGGCCAAGCATAACTCACGAAGTAGACGCAGAACGCTGCATGCTCCTCCCGCTCGCGCAAACGGAAGATGCGTTACTTTCCGCTATGCGCAAATCAACACGCTATGAGATCCGACGTTCGGAAAAAATGGATATTCACGTCGTCCGCTCGCTCGACCCCAAGGATTTAGAAAAGTTTTTTGACCTCTACCGAGCGACCTCCAAACGACAGCATTTTGTGGAGCATGAAGGTGTCGCTGAGGAGTTTGCGGTGTATGCCAAAACAGGAAATGCCGTATTACTGTTGGGATATTATGAGCAGACACTCATGAGTGCCGCAATAATACTTTTTTCCGGAAATCAGGCGATCTATCATCATGGCGCATCGATTCCCAGCAAGGCCCCGGTCAATTATGCCGTGCAATGGGCAGCCATCCGTATGGCCCGCGAGCGGGGACTCGCATGGTATAACTTTTGGGGCGTGTCACCCCAGGTCAATATATCGCATCCATGGGCCGGACATTCGCTTTTTAAGCGTGGATTTGGAGGTATGGAAACCGTGAAAATTCATGCTCAGGATTACCCCATCTCCCCGCTTTACGGGCTTACGAGAGCCTTCGAGTGGTGGCAGGAACGAAGACGGGGGTATTCCAGTGTGCTATACTTGATTTAGGCCGTATGAGGGAGATACTCCGAAAACATCATATATCGCTTAAAACCGCGATTGGCGGGATCCAATGGGCAATCCAAACGCAACCAAATTTCCGGGTACATCTCGTGCTTTCCGCGCTAACGCTCGCCGGAGCGTGGTGGTTTACCGTCACCCGAATTGAACTGCTTATCCTCGTTTTTACTATCGTTTTGGGGTTATCCGCGGAAATGATCAATACGGCCATCGAGTCCATGACGGATTTAATTACCCGGGAGTGGCGGCAAGAGGCAAAAATAGCTAAGGATGTATCTGCCGGCATGATGCTTATCACCGCCTTAGGAGCGCTCATCGTGGCAGCGATCATATTTCTTCCGTACTTATTCGGTTAAATAAGAATATTTTCATATGGTGTTATTGCTCGGGGTTGTATTATTTTCTTGGTTTGTCCATAGCATATTGTATATTCCGTTCATCCGGCTCCTGTATACATGGCGGTTTCAGCGTCTTGCTCAAAAAACACGGGATGCGTTTGAAAAACGTACTCCTATATTTGATAAACTTCATAAAAATAAAGTCGGGACTCCGGTGGGAGGGGGATTGCTCATCATTCTTCTCACTACGATCCTGTTCCCCATGATCATGCTTACCCTTCATTATTTTTGGGTCCCTATCACTGCGGTGCATGCCATAGGCAGTGAAATAAAAATACTCCTTTTTACCTTCGTTTCATTCGGACTGTTGGGGCTTGTCGATGATATGAAGAAAACGTTTTCATGGATGAAAGAACGTGACTTTTTTGGACTCCGTCTCCGACATAAACTTATCCTTGAGATAGTCATAGCCACCATCATTGGTTTTTGGCTTGTGCAGGATCTCAAAATAGATATTTTTTATATCCCACTGTTGGGCGTATTTCATTTGGGCTGGTGGTTCGTGCCATTTGCCGCTTTCATCATTATTGCTTTTGCCAACGCGTTTAACATCACCGATGGTCTGGACGGGTTGGCATCCGGAGTACTTATGATCGCACTGAGCGCCTTCTGGATCATTTCTGCGTCAATTTTGGATACACCCTTGTCGGTGTTTATTGCTCTTTGGCTCGGGGGAGTCATTGCGTTTCTTTACTTTAATGTTTACCCTGCGCGTATCTTTTTAGGTGATGTTGGCGCACTTTCCTTTGGCGCAACCCTTGCGGTCGTCGGTCTCATATTGGGGAAAGCGCCAGCACTCCTCGTCATCGGCGGAGTATTTGTGTTGGAAGTTTTTTCGTCGCTCGTTCAGCTTTTATCCAAAAAGTTTTTTCACCGGAAAGTATTTCCTGTTGCCCCTTTTCACCTTTGGCTTCAATATCATGGATGGCCGGAACCCAAGATCGTGACGCGGTTTTGGATCATTTCCATAGTATTTGCACTCTTTGGTCTGTTTATTGCACTTCTGACAAAATCGCCTCTCCTGTAACGGTATGGGTGACCTACAACATGACAGACAAAATGCCCCAATCGGATTTTTGGATTCCGGTCTCGGTGGACTTACCATATGGGACGAGGTGAGCGCGCAACTGCCGCGCGAATCAACTATTTATATAGGTGATCACGCATATCAACCCTATGGCGAACGAAGTGCCCCCGAGATACGACGCCGGGTCAGACTTCTGATCGGTTTTTTATTGCAAAAAAAAGTGAAGATGGTCGTCATCGCCTGTAATACCGCAACGGTGACCGGGATAGACCTGTATCGGCGGTGGTACCCCCGGATTCCCATCATCGGCGTGGTTCCGGTCGTAAAGACGGCAGTAACGCTCACGAAGACCAAGCATGTCGCCGTGCTTTCCACCCCAAATACTGCCGGCAGTGCCTATCAGAAACGATTAATAACCATGTATGCGGGAGATTGTACAGTCGAAAATATAGGAATCCCTGATTTGGCAACTTCTATTGAGAGGGGAAACGCCAGCGAAGCGATAGAAAAAATTGTACGGAAGTATCTTGATCCAAAAGTATTCCGAAATGTTGACGTGATCGTGCTCGGGTGCACGCATTATCCCTTTATGAAGCCGGTTATTGCGCGCCTCGTGGGGGGAAAGATTGCCATCATTGATTCGGGAGCGGCAGTCGGGCGGCACGTCGGGCGCGTTTTGGATCAGGAAAAGTTGCGTTCTCTATCCCGCACGCCGTACACTGAATTTTATACCACAGGTGATGCGGCACAGGTGTCCCGTATAGCAAGTGGATTACTTGCCCGGGCATTGAAATTTGATTATGCGCGACTTTAAGGGTAAACATATCGCAGTGTTGGGGATATCCACAGAAGGGTGTGATACAGTGAAGTTTCTTCACGCGCGGGGAGCCGTCATCACGTGCTGCGATCGCAGGGAAAAAGACGCATTAGGTTCGGTATATCCATGGGCTTCATCACTTGGTGTTTCGTTTCAGTTGGGCGAAACATATTTACAACATCTCAACAATTTTGAGATGGTGGTGCGTACTCCCGGTATGTCTCCGCGGTTGCCCGAGCTTATTGACTTTGCCCGTAGAGGAGGAGAGATTACCAGTCTCACCAAATTATTTTTCACCGAGTGTGCCGCACCGATTATTGGCGTGACCGGAACCAAGGGAAAAGGAACAACGAGTACACTCATCGCGTCCATGCTTACGGCGGCAGGAAAAACTGTGCATCTTGGGGGTAATGTTGGCACGCCGCTTCTTTCTCGGGTGGACACGATCACCCCTAATGACTTGGTAGTCCTCGAGCTCTCATCATTTCAACTTGAAGATCTTACCCAAAGTCCGCATATTGCTGTTATTTTGAAGACCACACAGGAGCATTTGGCAAACTTTGATACGCTTGCGACTAATTTTCATGAGACGAAAGAATCGTATGTGCAATCCAAAAAATCTATCGTCCGGTACCAAACAAAAGAGGATGTGGTCATCGTCAACAAGGATGATCCGACGTCATATTCATTTTCGGGCGTGTCAAAGGCTCAGCGCGTATGCTTTAGCAGTCTTGATCCTGAAGCCGATGCGTATATCGCCGGTCACGCGGTCCATCTGCGTATTGACGGTAAATCGACAAAGCTTGTTGACCGGGAATCTGTGAAGCTCCTTGGACAGCATAATTTAGAAAATATCGGAGCGGCGGCGCTTGCGGCGAGAGCTATCGGCGTGGGGGTGGCGGCAATTCGGACAGGAGCAATGACGTTTTCGGGGCTCGAGCATCGGTTGGAGTTTGTGCGGAAGGTCGGCGGAGTCTCGTATGTTAATGATTCTTTTTCAACTGTGCCGGAAACGGCGATAGCCGCGGTCAAATCGTTTGAATCGTCTATGGTCCTCATCGTGGGGGGATCAGAGAAGGGTTCGGATTTTACGGAAATGGGAGTGGTGATCGCTCATTCCCGCGTGCGGTCACTCATTGTCATCGGGGAAATGACCGGACGTATCGTCAAAGCCGTTGCGGGTGGCGGCTATACGGGTACATGCATTACCGGGCTTCGTACGATGAAAGAGATTGTTCAACGCGCATCCAAAGAAGCACTCCCGGGTGATGTCGTACTTTTATCGCCGGCGTGCGCGTCTTTTGATATGTTTCCTAATTATAAAGTGCGGGGAGTACAATTTAAGGATGAAGTAGGAGCGTTATTGAGATAACAATGAAAATAAAACTTATCGACCGTTGGCTTGTCGGGATCGTTCTGTTCCTGTCGTTTTTCGGCGTACTCATGGTCTATGATTCGTCCGTCGCCATAGCCATACGGGATTTTGGAAATCAATACTATTATGCCCGTGAGCAGTTGAAATGGTTAGGGATCGGTATTGTTGCCATGGTTGTCCTCTCTCGCATTGATTACCATATCTGGTACCGATTTGCATTACCAGCAATTATCGGTGTCATGGTACTCCTCATGGCCGTATTTATTCCCGGATTTGGCGTGCGAGCGCTCGGCGCACACCGGTGGTTGAATTTTGGAGTATTTATCCTGCAGCCGGCAGAGGCAGCCAAGCTCGTATTGATTATCTATCTTGCTGCGTGGTTAAGTGTAAAAGAAAAAAAGAGATTCGGTGCATTTCTTTTATTGACCGGTATTATTTTTGGCTTAGTGATGTTGGAGCCGGATTTGGGGACGGCAGTCATCATCGCCGGAACTGCTCTCGTCATGTATTTTTTGTCCGGTGCGCCAATCAAACATTTTGCCTTTCTCCTGCCTCTCGTCATAGTTGGTGTCGTCGTTCTTGCAATTTCTTCCCCCTACCGGTTCCGTAGGCTCACGACGTACTTTAATCCCGAAAGTGATCCTCTCGGTGCTTCGTATCAAATCAGACAGGTACTCATCAGCCTGGGATCAGGAGGACTCACGGGGATAGGGATCGGAAAATCCAGACAAAAATACGAGTATCTTCCCGAGGCAAATACTGATTCAATTTTCGCTATCATTGGAGAAGAAACTGGTTTTGTCGGGACGACATTCATCGCCGGTGCCTTTGCATTTTTTGTATGGCGTGTCTTTTGGATCGCAGCGCGTGCCGTCGATCCGTTTGGAAAATTACTCGCATCGGGTATAGCTTCGTGGATAGGTATACAAAGTATACTCAATATAGGTGCCATGTCAGCGCTTGTGCCACTCACCGGCATTCCGTTGCCGTTTATTTCGTATGGCGGATCAAGTCTCGTGATTTTACTTGCCGCATCCGGAATTGTATTAAATATCAGCCGTCAACAAAAAATATGAAACAGCCTCTTATCGCTATAACCGGCGGACACTTAACGCCAGCCCTCGCCGTCATTGAGCAAATACAGAGAATTCATCCTGATTGGAAGATGGTTTTTATCGGGAGACGAAATTCGTTTGAAGGCGCAGCGATTCAATCTGAGGAAGAGCGGTTAGTCCGTGCCCTTGGAATACCGTTTCATGGGCTCACAACGGGCAGATTTCAGCGTTCGTGGTCGCCGTTTACCGTATTGTCTTTGTTGAAAATACCGTTGGGTATGGCAACTGCGTTTTTGTGGCTTATGCGGCTCCGTCCAAGTCTCATCCTGTCTTTCGGCGGATACATTGCTCTTCCGGTAGTTCTTGCGGGGAAGCTCCTCAATGTTGAGATCGTGACTCACGAACAGACGATGGATTTGGGACTCTCCAACAGGATCATTGCCCGTATGGCTATGCGGGTGCTTTTGGCCCGGGACGTTGGAGTGCCAATACGTCAATCATTATTTGATCCGGTGCCGGAACCGGAGCAGTCATATTTATCCGATACTCCATTCCCCATACTTTATATTACCGGCGGGAGTACGGGAGCACAGTCGCTTAATGCGCTCATCTATCCATTACTCACTGGTTTGAGTCAATCGTTTCATATTATTCATCAGGTAGGGGCGCAGGATCTGGAAAACGCACGTCGTGTCCGTAATGGGATTTCCCCGGAGTATCGAAGCCACTACAACCCGGTTGGGTATATCGATGTGGGGCAGTTGTCGTGGATCTATCATCATGCCGCTCTCCTCGTTGGCAGATCCGGCGCAAACACGACCGCGGAAGTGGCTGCTCTGGGTGTCCCTGCATTATTTATTCCGCTTCCGTGGGCGGCAGGTGACGAACAGAGGATCAATGCGCAAACCTTAGTGGACGAAGGGATGGCGGTCCTGTTGGATCAAAAAACACTAACCGGAGAGACACTCGCGGCTCAAATAAATAGCATGATGAAATCATTACCCCTTTATAAAAAGAAAGCCGGAGAAGTTGCAAACCAGTATCCATGCGATGGAGCATTGAGAGTCGTCAAAGCAATCGAAGAAGGTATTGCCAGACTCAACCATTCATGAGACGCGTATTTGTGGGGCGTAAGTTCGGACGTATCGTCGTATTGCTTGTCGGTGGAGCGATATGTGTATCTTTTTTCTGGGGGATAAACCGGATATTCACGATTAGGAATGTGGAAGTGGCTGGGGAAGGAATTCAGATAGAAGTTGATTCGGCTACATTACCCAAAAATCTCCTTTTTTTCCCCGTGGGACAGGTGACACAACAAGTATTGCGTGACTATCCGCTTGTTGGTATGGTCACCATCCAAAAAAAATATCCTAATACATTGCGGATCACTGCCGTCCCCCGTAAGCCATTTGTCATCGCAGGAATTGACCGCGAGACGTATCTTCTCGATGAACAGGGGATCGTACTCAAGCAATATCCATTGGAAACCGGATTGCCTGTGATTCGTATCGCAGTGGGAGGGGTGCTGCCGGGTGTGAAAATTTCCGATCAGGCGGTATTGGCGTCTGTAAACTTTATGCGGGAGACGCAGAATTTTTTGCCAATCCGGGATATTACCATGAACGATACGTCGTCCTTACGGGCTCAAAGCGCCATGATGAGTATCATGTTTCCTCAACACGCCGATATCCCTTTTCTCATCCGTACTTTACAAACAGTGATAGCGGGGTTTAGAATAAAAGGTACGCTGCCCACAACTGTAGATTTGCGTTTCGACAAACCAGTTGTTACATTTTAAATCCACCATCATGGCTCGTGATAGAACAATTTCAAGCATCGACATCGGCTCATCCAAAATCACGACTCTCATCGCTTCTATCGGTGAAGAAGATACCGTCAACGTATTAGGAGTCTCGACGGTCTCAAGTCACGGCCTGAGGAAAGGCCAGGTGGTCAATATTGAAGACGCAACCGCGTCAATATCTAAGTCCCTTGAAGCGGCAGAACGTATGGCGGGGACGACGGTCGGGATGGCATATGTCTCTATCGGCGGCAACCACATCACGTCGCTTAATTCCCATGGGGTAGTCGCGGTAAGCGAACCGGACAAGGAAATTACTCCACAGGATGTGGCACGGGTCATCGATGCGGCAAAAGCCGTACAACTTCCGTCATCGCGTGAGGTGCTGCATGTATTGCCGCGTGGGTATATCGTGGATGGCCAAGAGGGGATTGTGGATCCTGTCGGCATGACAGGAGTGCGCCTCGAGGTAGATACACATCTCGTCACCGGGGGCGCTACGGCGGTACGCAATCATCATAAATGTGTGGAGGAATTGGGTGTGGATATCGGTGACATCGTATTTGGAGGTTTGGCCTCCTCGTACGCGTCGCTTACCGATACAGAGAAGGAATTAGGCGTCGTGCTTGTGGATGTGGGCGGTGGGACGACGGATGTCGCGATATTTATCGAAGGCGCCCTTTCGTATTCTTCCGTCATTCCGGTGGGAGCCATCAATATTACCAAGGATATTGCCGCTGGGCTTCGGGTGTCCCTTGAAAGCGCGGAGAAGATCAAAATTGCGTTGTCACTCGTTCCCAAAACGTCGGTATTGCCCGATGACGGGATGGAAATTACCATGAAGAAAAAGCCCGGCGAACCGGTGGGCGATGACATTGATCTCTCTCATTTGGGGCTCCCGGAAGAAATGCGCTCGGTATCCAAAAAGACCCTCATTGATGGCATCGTCCGGCCCAGACTCAATGAGATCTTTACGATGGTGGGTCTCGAGATAAAACGGAGTGGCTTTGGTGGCATGACTCCGTCCGGCATCGTATTGACCGGAGGCGGGGCGCTGACGGTCGGGGCTGTGGAAGCCGCACGCCGCAATCTTGCCATGCCGGTCCATACTGCTATCCCCGGAAAAATCAGCGGACTCATAGACGAAATCATGAGCCCCGCATATGCCACAAGTGTCGGACTTCTTTTGTACGGCGCCAAGTCCGGAAAAAATGAAACCGGACGGGGATTTGCAGGATTTGCGCGGCTCGGGAGTAAGTTTCAGGTCAAAGGGATTGCAGGGAAGGTCATTGATTTGGTAAAGTCATTTTTGCCGTAATTATTATTCTTTGTATTCTTCTAGCTGCCCCTAGTAGATTTATGTTTTATGCTCATTAAACCGGATATCGCCCGCTTTGCAAAAATTAAAGTCATCGGTATCGGCGGTGGAGGATGCAACGCAATTAGTTCGATGATCACGCTCAACCAGATTAATGGCGTGGACTTTTTGGGCGTCAATTGTGACGCGCAGGCGCTTCTGACCTGTCAAGCCCAGACGAAAATACAGATCGGTGAAAATCTTACCCGTGGCTTAGGGGCCGGTGGCAACCCGGACATTGGCCGGCAGGCCGCGGAGGAATCCAAGGAAAAACTTAAAGAGTTTTTGCGTGATACGGACATGGTATTTTTGACGTGCGGCGAAGGCGGCGGCACCGGGACGGGTGCCACCCCGGTCATCGCGGAACTGGCCAAAGAAATGGGAGCGCTCACGGTGGCCGTCGTGACCAAACCATTCCATTTTGAAGGCGCGCGGCGCATGGTGTCTGCCGAAGAAGGCATCATGACTCTCAAGGATAAAGTGGATACGCTCATCGTCATCCCCAATCAGCGGTTACTGGAAGTCATCGATAAAAAGATGACGCTTCTGGAAGCGTTCCGTGTCGCCGACTCCGTACTTTCCCAAGGTGTGCAGGGGATATCCGATCTCATCACGATGCCGGGGCTCATCAACGTCGATTTTGCTGACGTTCGGTCGATCATGACCAATGCCGGAAGTTCGCTCATGGGCATCGGCACCGGAGTCGGAGAAAACCGTGCCGCGACGGCGGCCCGGACCGCCATTGCGTCGCCGCTTCTGGAAATTTCCATCGAAGGCGCCAAGGGAGTCCTCTTTAATATCACCGGAGGAAGCGACCTCACGATGGCAGAGGTTGATGAAGCGGCCAAGCAGATTGCTTCCGCAGTCGATCCGGACGCCAATATCATATTTGGAGCCACGATCGATGAGAGTCTTGTCGATCAGATCAGAATTACGGTGATCGCGACAGGATTTGATGAGACAAAAAAGAGACTGCGTGAGCTTTCCGGCCGGCCCGCGCCGGCAATGGGCGCCTATGTCCGTGCTGATGGAGGGCTTCCCACGACATTTACGAGACCCGCGACCTCGGTCGTAAGTGATTCTACTCAAACGCGAACCGTACAGCCGCAACCCAAGCCCGCGAGCGTATATCCTGCCGACGATCTCCCGCCGGAGGAAGACGAATTTGATATTCCTGCATTTCTGCGTCAAAGAAGCTAGTATTCTTACTTTGCTTCCTTGAAGAATTTAGCTTAAGCTGTTGACTTTATGGTTATATATGGCTATGATTGGCTATAGTTGAATTTTCCAATCTACTATGATCACTATTTCCAAGTTTGATACCAGAATAAACCAGCTTTCCCCCGAGAGTATTTCCCGGATTCTCTCTGCTATTGCCAAGATTGATGAACTCAAGGGACAATGGGTCGCGGGAGCCAAACTCCATCCACAAGTCTTGGGGAGTCTCAAACAATCCGTTCTCATTACCTCAACAGGCGCTTCGACTCGCATTGAAGGTGCTCGACTTTCCGATGAAGATATTGATGGCCTTATGCGTGGCATTTCGATTCAGAAATTCAGAGATCGTGACGTACAGGAAGTGAAGGGGTATTACGAATTGCTTGTCCAGGTGTTCGATGGCTGGAAAACGCTTCACATGAGCGAAAACCTAATCAAGTCATTTCATAAAGAACTTCTGAAATACGCGGATAAAGATGTTTTTCACATGGGAGAGTATAAAAAGAAAGAAAATAAAGTCGTCATGATTGATGAGGCAGGTCAATCCATAGGAATATTATTTGATACGATACCGGCATATCTTACGCCCACAGCCATGCTGGATCTTGTAGAATGGACGCAAGGCGCCTTGACAAAAAAAGTACAACACCCACTCCTTATCATTGGTTCATTTCTTGTAGAGTTTTTGAAAATCCATCCGTTTGAGGATGGAAATGGGCGCCTTTCGCGAATACTTACGAATATTTTGTTACTCCAGGCGGGCTATGCGTATATTCCGTATATCTCTCATGAAAAACTGATTGAAGATAATAAACCTGATTACTATATGGCGCTTCGGAAAAGCCAAAATACGTTCGGGACGGATCATGAGAATCTGGAACCGTGGTTATCGTTTTTTCTTGAGATTGTGCTGCGGCAATCAAAGCTTGCGGTTGGACTCATAACCGATGAACATGTAGAGAAGATTTTATCGAAAAATCAGCTTGCGGTTTGGCAATATATACAACATACAGAGGAGACCACTATAGGAAACATTGTCAAATATTCCGGTGTATCCCGTGCCACTGTGAAACAAGCTCTTGTGAAATTGCAACGTATAGAGAAAATAGAAATGCTCGGTATTGGGAGGGGTGCCAGATACCGAAAGAAGTAAAAAGAGTTGAAAGCACGCGAGGCAAGCCCGCGTTTTTGAGACAGAGGAGTGAAGAGTGTTACAATTGATGAGTGAAATCAATCTCTTTTTTCATTAAGCAAAATACAAAAACTATTCTTCTTTGCTGGGTTATTGGTTTATCTATAGCGTATAGCACGCTGTCGATAGTACGGCATAATCACTTTCAATCCGGGGGGTTTGATTTGGGGTTATATGACCAAGCGGTCTGGCAGTATGCGAATTTTCAGTGGCCGTACAATACCATCAAAGACCGGTTTATTTTGGGTGATCACCTGACGCTCACACTTCCGCTCCTCGCACCGCTTTTCTGGCTTTGGGATGATGTCCGGATGCTTCTTATTTTCCAAGCCTTTTGGATAAGCTTTTCGGCGCTCGCTATTTATAAGATTGCAAGAATTAGATTTGGAGATAGTAAGCTGGATCCTCTGGTCAAGCCCGAGGATGACAAGAAAAGTAGCATAATCGCTCTGTGTCTCGCGGTTATTTATAGCCTCTTTTATGGCATCCAGTACCTTGTTTACTTTGATTTTCATCCCGTGGTGATTGGGGTTGGGCTCCTGGTGTGGATAGCATATTTTTTGGAATCAGGGAAAATCAAATGGTTGATCATCTCAATAATCCTGCTACTCCTGACGCAGGAGAATATGGGGATCGCGCTTGCCTCGTTGGGATTTATCTATTTTTTTCATAAGAAATTCCGCCTCATGGCGATAGCGTTTATCATTGGCGGGGTTGGTTTTAGCCTTTTGGCGTCAAAAGTTGTGGCGAGTTTTTCTCCCACCGGCTTCCAATATTGGCCGCAGATATCGCCTAACCCCGTGATTATCTTGCAGCAGTTTTTCGACTCAGAGGAGAAACGTCAGGTTTGGTGGTATACATTTGCAAGTTTTGCATTTTTACCCATTCTTGCCCCAGGGGCGATCCTCGCAATTTTTTTTGACCTCGCACAGTATTTTGTGACTGGCCCGGAGTTTAGCCGCATGTGGAGTCCGTTTATGCACCACCGCGCGACGCTGGGCGTGTTTCTGACTCTTGGAGCCCTCGACGCGCTTGTATTTCTCAAGCGATGGAGGATTGCGCCACAGCGGGCGGCGGTAGTGCTTTTAGGAGTTGCTCTTGTCCTTCAATACATTTGGCATTTGCCACTGAATAAGTTAGTAAAGGCAGAGTACTGGAAGAAGGAGGCGTGGATGGAGGATAATCGTAGATTATTTGCATTGGTTCCCCCAGGTGCCGCAGTTGCGACACAGCAGAATTTGATCCCTCATCTTTCACACCGCAACCAGATTTACCTCGTTTGGCCCCGGGTGCACGATTTTGATCCCTCGACTCCGCTCGGGACTACGTGCGGACACGCAGGCTGCTGGTGGCTGGATTTTGATAATCGTGCAACATTTCTTGTAGTCGATACTCGGCCCGATCAATGGCTCACACAAATTCTTGAATCCAATGATCATTGGAACGAGGCGATTGGAAATATGGAAAAGTCCGGGAGAATTATGCTTGAACATTCCGTCGGGGGAGCGAGATTGTATAAGACGAACCCTGAGTATATAATTAAGTGACAGTAATGATATCCCTTACGATAAAAAATCCGCAGGAAAAAGTAGACCTTGCCAAGCTTGAGCATGAGGTTTTGGAGTATTGGGACGAGACGAAAGCGTTTGAAAAGTCCGTCTCGATGCGGCCTGAAAATAAACGGTACGTATTTTACGACGGGCCGCCGTTTGCGACAGGCCTGCCGCATTATGGCCATATCCTCACCTCGGTCATCAAAGACGCAATCCCGCGTTACTGGACGATGAAGGGGTATCGCGTAGACCGCGTGTGGGGATGGGATTGCCATGGGATACCGATTGAGAACATGATCGAAAAGGAGCTCGAACTCAAGGGCGGGAAAAAAGGAATCGAGGAAATGGGAATCGGAAAGTTTAATGCGGCGTGCAGATCCGCCATTCTTCGTTTTGATAAAGAATGGGAAAAAGTGATCAGAAGGATCGGGCGATGGGTGGACTTTGCTCATTCCTATAAAACGATGGATAAGCCCTACATGGAATCCATCTGGTGGGCGTTTAAAAAATTGAGTGACAAAGGGCTCCTCTATGAAGGCCGCAAGATAATCCTCTACTGTCCCCGGTGCGCAACCCCCCTATCGAACTTTGAGATCGCCATGGACAATAGCTACAAAGATGTAGAAGATCATTCAGTGTTCGTCATGTTTCGCGTGAAGGGCACGGAGAATGAATACTTTGTCGCGTGGACGACGACCCCCTGGACGCTCATCGGTAACGTCGCTCTTGCTGTGCACCCCAAAGCCACGTATGTGAAAGTATCCGTGGGCGATAAATTGATTTGGGTAGCGGAAAAACGGGTTGCCAGTGTCACACAGGAAGAGAATTGGGAAGTAAAAATTTTAGAAAAAGTCCTCGGGGAAAAGCTTGTGGGACGGGAGTATGAGCCGCTCTATCCGTTTCTTCCATTAGATGGTAAAAAGGCCTTCTATGTGGGTGCGGGTGATTTCGTCTCCCTTGAGGAAGGGACGGGAATGGTGCATACAGCGGCCATATACGGCGAGGATGATTATAAATTTGCCCAAACGCTTGATCTTCCCCTCGTCCCGATGCTTGACGATCAGGGGAGGTATCTCGAGTTTGTGGAGCCCCTCAAGGGGATATTTTTTAAGAAAGCCGAGGAATGGATCGTCCAGGATCTCATTGACCGGGACATTTTGTTTCGGGCGGAAAAATCTGTCCACTCGTATCCATTTTGCTACCGCTGTGAGACGCCGCTTTACTATAGCGCGGTGCCGGCGTGGTTTATCAATATTGCCAAAATGAAAGATGACATGGTCAAACAAAACGGAAACATCAACTGGTATCCGGATTATCTTAAGCTTGGCCGGTTTGGGAAGGGACTGGAAACTGCACCGGACTGGAATATATCCCGGTCACGGTACTGGGGGACGCCGATGCCGGTGTGGCGAAGCCAAACGGAGTCCTCAGTCCTCAGTCCTCAGTCTTCAGTCGAAACGAAACAGCGGATCATTGGGTCGATTGAAGAATTGAAGAAGTGGGCGGTGGATCCAGAAAAAGTTGCGAAACTTACGGACATTCACCGGGAATTTTTGGATGATATAGAAGTTTGGGTGGATGAGGGAAAAACGGTAAAGGGCAAGAGGATTCCCGAAGTATTTGACTGCTGGGTGGAGTCGGGAAGTATGCCGTATGCATCGCTTCATTATCCGTTTGATCACAAAGAACTCTTTGAAGAGACTCACCCTGCGCAGTTTATCGTAGAGTATATTTCCCAAACGCGTGCCTGGTTTTATACGCTTCACGTTATGTCCGTTGGACTTTTTGGCACGCATACATTTGAAAATGCGCTGACGCATGGGGTGATATTGGCCGAGGATGGCACAAAGATGAGTAAATCCAAAAAGAACTTTCCCGACCCGACCCATTTATTTGAAAAATATGGGGTCGATGCGCTTCGGTTTTATCTCATGGAGTCCGTCGTCATGAGGGGAGAGAATCTCAATTTTTCTGAGTTGGGAGTTAAGGATGTATATCAGAATGTCATCTCGAGACTCTGGAATCTGGCATCATTTTACCTCCTATACCGCGGGCAAACATCGATTCCGTCACAGATGCCCGCGGCCGTCCACGTCTTGGATCGTTGGCTTGTCGGTTTGACGCAGTCCCTCACCCGCGATGTCACACACCATATGGATACCTACGATACGGTGGCCGCGTGCCGTGATGTATTGGCATTTTTGGATCATATTTCCACTTGGTATCTTCGTCGTAGCCGGATTCGACTGCGGGAAGACATGAAGGCCATGGAGGTATATGGATGGGTACTCACGACACTCGTGACCGTCATGGCGCCGATGACGCCCTTTATAAGCGAACGAATGTATCAAAATCTCATGAATACAGGCGACAGTATCCATCATAAAGATTGGCCGATCGCGGGACAGGAGACGAGCGACAAGGGACATGAGTTGGAAGAAAAGATGCAATTTGTCCGCGATGTGTGCGCCTCGGGGCACGCGCAGAGAAAAACAGCTTCAGTTCCGGTCCGGCAACCGGTCCAGAAAGTGCAAATAACAAATAGCAGATACAAACTGGAAGAAGAATATGTCGAGCTTATCAGAGAGGAATTGAATGTAAAAGAAGTGAAGATTATTTCCGGTGACGGAGAGCAAACGGTTGTGCTTGATACCACGAGCACGCCGGAACTTGTGGCAGAAGGGCGTATGCGCCAGCTCGTCCGGGCTATCCAGATTCTCCGTAAAGAAAAAGGATGTACAATAAACGCACATATCCGCGTACAAGTGCCGGAAGAGTATAAGGAGTTATCTCAAGAATTCGTAGACCGCGTAAAAAAAGAAACGCTTGCTGATGAAATTGTATGGGGAAATTCGCTCACGCTATTGACTGGGTCGATCTCGTCCTCTTCCTGACGGTAGGATCATTTGGCTTGTCTATTCTCCTTTCTGTAAATCAGGAATTATTTTTTCAGCAACTCATCATCCTCGTTGTTGCCCTTTGTGTGGGATCGTTTGTGGCCGTCATCGATAGCACGCTTATGGTATGGGCGGCGCCGCTCGGATATATAGCGTCACTTGCCCTCCTTGCTATTTCGTATATTGGGCCGGCTATCCGGGGCGCGACACGATGGTTGACTATTGGTGGCATTCAACTTCAGCCGTCCGAACTGGTTAAGCCGTTTCTTTTACTCTTCTACGCTTGGGCAATGCATACGTTTCCACCACGGA
>CAYHFH010000001.1:0-6083 GCA_964355865.1 uncultured Gammaproteobacteria bacterium | reverse complement strand
CCGGGGAGGTCGGGGATGTGGTAACTCTCTCGGAAGTATTGCTCATTGATGAGGACGGCAAGACGACATTGGGTACTCCTACCGTAAAAGGTGCCTCAGTTGAAGCGAAAATCGACGCACAACATCGAGGCGAAAAAATCCACGTCAGACGATTTAAATCAAAAGTCCGCGAGCGCCGGCATATTGGATTCCGCGCAGAGCTCACCCGGCTACAAATTACCGCAATCCATGCATGAGCACCTTGCTCTTCATTTTCGGCAGGACGCATGAACTATCGTTTCATGAGTTACAAGCCCTGACCTCATATCCCCTGACGAAAATCACGACGGACGTCGTGCGGGTAGAAGACGTCAACGATGAAATTATTCCTGAAGAGTTCGTGAAACGATTGGGCGGCACGGTCAAAATTGCGTGGGAGAAAGGGGCGATCGATACGATTGAACCGGCGGGCATTGTTCATTATTTGGGAGACTTTGGCGGTGGATCCGCGACATTTGGGCTGAGTTTTTATGGGACGGATCGGGAACATGTCGATCCCCAGATACTCAAAGGGGTCAAGGAGATCCTTGCGTCAAAAGGAATGAGTTCCCGCTATGTGGCCCCGCATGAGGGGACGACACTCTCGAGCGTCGTCATCGCTAAACAACGCGTCCATGAGCTCATCGTTGTCGCTCTAGATCCTGGATTTATTGTTGGAGAAACGATAGTCGTCCAGGACTTTGAGCTGTGGAACCAGCGTGATTACGGCAGGCCTTTTGCGGATCCGAAAGCTGGCATGCTGCCTCCGAAAGTCGCCCGAATGGCGGTAAATCTTGCTTCCTCATTCACTCGTTCACCCGGTAATCCATCACCCACTCTCCTTGATCCTTTCTGTGGTATGGGGACGATAGTAGGGGAAGCTGTATTGTCTGGATGGAATGTCATCGGTAGCGATAAGTCTGAAGAGGTCGTTGAGAAAGCGAAAAAGAATCTTGAGTGGCTAGCTTCGCAAGGTACTACCTTGCGAGGTAGTAAGGTAGTACCTTATGAGTTTTTGGTGAGCGATGCCACGCATCTCTCAGACGTTATACCCCCCTCATCCATTGACGCGATTGTGACAGAGCCATTTATGGGTAGCACTGACATTAATTCAAAAATATCACATTCTTCATTCACCATTGAGGATATAAAAAATACGATAAAAGGCCTGGAAAAATTATATATAGGATGTTTACGGGATTGGCAAAGGATACTTAAACCCGGAGGTAAAATCGTCATTGCACTACCACAATACGCCATCTCCGGCAGAACATATTTCGTGAAAAATGTTATTGACAGGTGTGAAAACCTCGGCTATACTATTTCGGCAGGTCCACTTTCTTATAGTAGGCCTCAAGCAGTAGTCAGAAGGCAATTTTTTGTTTTAACGAAAAAATAATATGGCACATGTCAAAGCAGGCGGCACAGCAAAAGGAAATAAAGATAGTGTATCCAAACGGCTTGGGGTCAAAATTTATGGCGGTCAGGCTGCCAAATCCGGAAGTATCCTTGTCCGGCAAAAAGGAACCCGCGTTCACCCCGGACAGGGGGTCATGATGGGAAAAGATTTTACGCTCTATTCGGTCGTAGCTGGTCTTGTACGTTTTTCTGTCAAACTCGGGAAACAATTCGTGTCCGTCCTGCCAAGTAGTGAAAATTCGACTGCTCGGCAAACGCGAGCGTAACGAAATTTCATTTCGTGTCGAATTTCTACTACCTGGCCTGCCCCTCATAAAGTAAACTATGGCTGATTTACAACATATCCTGCAGATGGAAGTTGAGATGATCCAGCCCAATCCGCTGCAACCCCGTGGGCTTATTCCTCTGGATTCTTTGGGTGACCTCGTCAATTCCATCAAAGAACACGGCATCATTGAGCCGTTGGTTGTCGCTAAAACTCCGGCTGGGTATCAGATCATCGCGGGCGAGAGGCGGTGGCGGGCGAGTAAACTCGCAGGTCTCGTGACCGTGCCGGTGGTCGTCCGGGAAACGACTGCCAAGGGGATGCTCGAGATGGCAATTGTCGAGAATGTCCAGCGCGAAGATCTCAATCCTATAGAGCGGGCACAAGCGTTTCAACGGCTCATTGAGGAGTTTGGGTTGGCTGTCGGGGAGATAGCCAAGCGGGTGGGGAAAAGCGAATCGTATGTCAGTAACACGATGCGGCTCATGGCTCTACCTGACGCGATTAAAGACGGACTTATATCCGGGGCAATTTCAGAAGGTCACGCACGGGCAATTGCGGGCCTCGGAGAAGTCAAACTCATGGTCGATGCCTATAAAACAATTCTTTCGGAAAGCGCATCGGTGCGAAGAGCTGAGGATCTGGCTCGCAGACTAAAAGCGCAATACGGGAAAGAACCGGCTCATAAAGTGGAACGCATTCATAGCGATGAACTGGATAGTATCGCCAAGGACCTCGCTCAATCCGTCAACGGGTTAGTCAAAATTACGCAATCCAAAGTCGAAGCGAGAGTCGTATTTGTGATCCGCGGATCTCTCGAGCAAACCAGCAGTGCACTCAAAATGGTGCACGAACGCCTCGGAGTGAAAAAGGGAAAGACAAATTAACGAAGCGTATACGTCGGGGTAGGTATCACACCAGCTTGGGAAAACGGCCAATATCGCAAGAATGCTTTTCCGATAAAATCCTCTTTCGGTATCGGTCCAAACTCCCGCGAATCAGAGCTATGACCGCGGTTGTCTCCCGACACAAAATATTTTCCTTTCGGGACAATGATTTCACTATCTTCCCGGAGAAAATTTCCTCCACTTATGTACGTGCCCGGAGTCAGGTACGGTTCGTCTAATTTCATGCCATTTACAAAGTAACTGCCTGCCTTTAGAGCAACCGTGTCTCCCGGTTCCCCGATAATCCGTTTGATATAGTCGATGTCCTTATTTCGTGGAGATTTAAAGATGACGACTTCACCACGTTTGGGATCGTGGAGTTTATATTCAATTTTATTGGTAAGAATAAATTCTTTATTATGGAAATTGGGCTCCATAGAAGCACCGTTTATTTCCTGGGGAGACATGATGAAGAGGTAAATCATGACCATGATTGCGAGGATGACGACAATACCCTGCAGAAAATCAAAAATTGCAGAAAATATACTTTTCACGATACCCATGATACAAATCAGTGTAGGTGATATAATATCCGTGGTCAAGATGAAGGAAATGTGGGACTCGTAGCTCAGTGGTAGAGCGCTTCGTTGACATCGAAGAGGTCAGAGGTTCGATACCTCTCGGGTCCACAGCGAATTAATTCTTTCCTTTCCCCCGGAGTGTGATAAAGAACGCCAAGAAGAGTAGGAATACACCACTTCCGATCAGCCACCACATGATGATCAGTCTCCAGGGACTGGTGGGCTGTGGCGATTGATACGTGGGCAATGCATCCGTTGTTCGTTCCCCGGATGAGCTCCCGCTTGCAGACGATTCTTCATCACTCGATACCCCTAAAATATTGTTGATCCGAGGATTGGCGTTTGCGCTTTTAGGTGTCGGGGTAGGGGTCGATGTAGCGCTCGCCGTCGTAGTCGTGGTGGTGGATGTGGTAGATGAACTGCCTCCGGTGGCTTTGGGAAAAAGAGGGCTCCCAGGGTAATTGATTGTGTAAGTATCGGTCTGGGACGCAGCCGGATCTTTCGTAATTTCTCCGGCAATATTTTCCCAGTAATCATTATCCGTCGTAATCTGTCCCACGACCACAGTATATTTTCCTTTGCCTAACCCAGTGACTTTGAGTGTGTAGGTGCCACTCTCGGCGTTTTCCAGAAAAATCATACCGTCGGTTTCGGGGGTATTCACCCCTTTATATTCGACGGCCATGGTGGCCGGGGATTTGATGAAAAAGAGAAGGGATGGGGACAGTTTGGTGGCCCTGCCTTCAGTAATTGCCCCGTCGGCGATCGTGTAGCCTAGGCTTGAAACGATCTCCTTGATCGCGCTTTTTTGATAGATGAGTTCTCCGTGACCCGCATTTAAGACTTTTACATCCGTATCTGCTTTAGAGCTTTGCGATACGACTGTGCTGTCCCCTATCGCTTTGGTTTCTCCTGCAGGCCTTCCGTCCGGGTACAGGCTATTGGTGACATCGTTTGAAGTAGGCGGATCGGTGGTGAACCCCTGGATGGTTTGGGCGGATTCTCCGGCAATCGATTGAAAGAGGGGAAAAAGCGTCGAGAATGTAGCGTCGTAGGTGAGAAGCGTACTATTTTTATACGTCATGGTGCTGCTATCGACCGCCCCACCATCGCTCAGCCGGGTGAGAAAGGTATAGATAGGTACGAGATCATGGGTAACGGGCATCCAGTCGACGATCACTTGCCGGTCGGTTTTACCTCCTTCGCGGTTGAGAATGAGGATGAGTTTGAGGCTGAGCCATTGAAAGGTATTTTCGCGGTCGATCTCGCCTCCGGCGTAGGCTTTGTATGCCTGTGGGATCCCCTGATGCGGTGAGCCAACGGTGATGAGTTTATCTATTCTTCCCGTGCCATACTTCTGTGCATAAATTCGTCCAACTAATCCGCCAAGCGAGTGTCCGACGATATCGACCTTCTGGGTACCGGGAATTTTGGCCGTAATATACGCATCCAATTCTGTTGCGGCATCCTCAAGTTTTTTACGCCAATCAAAGGGGTAGAGAAAGAGCGAGGAATTTTCCGTAAAACCCATGGTTTTGAGCGTTTCTTTGATGCCATCGTATTCGCGGACAATTGAGTTGATTTTCCAGTCGTTTTGCGTGACGGTTTTATTATCCAGCACCGCATCCTTATTCCATGAGGCGAACATACCCGGAATGATGATGACAGGCGGTGTCGGGGTCGGAGAGGGAGTAGGAGTGGGGGTGGGGGTTGGAGTGGGTGTGGGAGTAGGTGTGGGTGTGGGAGAATCACAACCAGAGTCGTCACAATATTGAAAATTTGCAAATTCAGAATTTGTACCGTATAAACTTAAAATAATTTTTTCAACAGGAAAGTCTAAATTACTACTAGTCCATGAAAGTAATTGAGTGTCATTATCTTTAACAGATATAATTGAATTACCAGTACCTGATATTTTAATTTCGATCGCATGTACCCCAATAGTTGGATTCCATGAGGCTTTTCCGCTACCAATATTTTTAGAATCTCTTAATAAGATCGAATTTGGAGTTGCTCCTAATCCGACGCCGAATAAATATGCATTTTTCCATTGATTAAATGCTGGATTGCTTAAAAAAATGCCCATATCTGACGCAGGAAGGGTATTTATTTTCATATTTATTTTGACAGTAGCGTTTTTTGGTAAATTAGCATCATGAACTAAGCTTGAATAGTCACTTGAATGGGATGGATCAACTGCAATTCCATAACTTGTTGAGATTGGTTGGAAATGACCTGGATAAATTGTCCAAATTGAGGTATTGTATCCACTAGAAAAAGAATCGGAAAAAGATACTACAGCAAAGGCGCTGTTAAATTTTGGTAAAAGAAGGACTAGGAAAATTAGTAGTGCAGTTATTCTTTTCATGCCATAAAAAATCCTGCGGATGCAGGAATAACTTATAGTATATAACTTAATGATATAGATAGCAACAGTTATTGATACGTTACAGAAATGGGTTTTATCAGTGTTAAAAGTGATATACTAATCATATGGATGATAATAGTTATACATGTAGGTATTGTAATTCAAAAAATTTAGAGGCCTATAAAAAAATAAATAACTATACAATTAGTTATTGCAATAACTGCAATTTGATATCCACAAACCCACATTTTGGGGGTCAATCTAGCTTGGTTAATTCTGAATGGTATTCAGATAATTATATTTCGAAATATATTGATAGGGCGGAGAGTTTGAAAGAACGATTTAGGCTAAGAATCCTAGAAATTGAATCAATAAAAAGAGGGGGAAAAATTTTGGATTTAGGCTCAGGAGTCGGATTATTTTTGGAATCCATGGTTGAATCAGCTCGGTTTAACTGGGAGTTATATGGAGTAGAAATAAATCGAAAACTCGTAAGTGTTGCAAAAAAACGCATTGGTCAAAAAATAACGAAATTATATTTAGGT